>JALYPW010000024.1 GCA_030856145.1 Chloroflexota bacterium
CTTCGATGGGGCTCGACGGGGGCGGTCCGAGCCGGGCGTTCGCGGATCTCCACACCCATTCCCGGGCGTCGTTCGACTCGCTGGCCTCGCCGGCGTCCCTCGTCCGGACGGCGGCGGCCCGCGGCCTGACCCACCTCGCGATCACGGACCATGACCGGATCGACGGCGCGCTGGAGGCGCGCGACCGGGCGGCCGAGCTCGCGCCGGGCCTGACCGTGATCGTCGGCGAGGAGGTCCGAACGGTTGACGGCGACCTGGTCTGCCTGTTCCTCGAGCGGGCGATCCCGCCGGGCCTGCCCGTCGAGGAGGCGATCGCCGCCGCCCGCGAGCAGGGCGGCCTCGTCGGCGTGCCCCATCCGTTCGACCGGTTCCGAGGCTCCCTCCTGCGCGACGCCCGGATGGAACGCCTCGCACCCCTCGTGGATTGGGTCGAGACCCACAACTCGCGGATCATCGGCGGCTCCGGCAACCAGAAGGCAGCCGAGTTCGCCCTCGCCCACGATCTGCCCGGGATCGCCGTGTCGGACGCGCACAGCGCGTTCGAGATCGGCGTGTCCTACACGATCCTCGAGGGTGACCCGTCGACCGCGGCAGGCCTCCTGGCTGCCCTGCCGAGCGCGACACTCGTGACCGGCCGGGCGTCGTTCTACGTCCGCCTGCTCACGCCGATCGCGAAGGTGATCCAGCGGGCTCACGGCAACGGGCGGATCCCGCCACGTGACGGCTCTCCGGCGACGGCGGCTCGATGAGCGGATTGCCGGGCACGGACGGGCGCGTGATCGACGAGGTCAACGCCGACCAGCTGTCCCTTGGGCGGAGGCTGCGCCAGCCCCGGACGATCATCTCGCTGATCTTGCCCATTATCCTGTTGGCCCTGTTCGCGCGGGCCCTGCCGGGCTTCAAGCTGGACCAGGTGCCGGGCCTGATCCTCCAGGCGAACGTCCTCCTGCTCGTGCTGGCGTTCCTCGTGTTCTATGCCGGGTTCCCGCTCCGCGGCCTGCGCTGGGCGACCCTGATCCGGGGCACCGGCTTTCGCCTTGGGGTCAAGGACGCGACCGAGATCATCTTCATCAGCTGGCTGGTGAACTGCCTTGTGCCGGCCAAGCTCGGCGACCTGTACCGGGCGTACCTCCTGAAGATCAACACCTCGGTGTCGCTCTCGCGCACGTTCGGGACCGTGTTCATCGAGCGCATCCTCGACCTGTTCGCGATCGTCGTGTTCGGTCTCGGCTCAGGCTTCTGGTCGTTCCGGGGCAGGTTGCCGGCCGAGGTCCAGGTGGTGTTCCTGATCGGCGTGGTCGTCGTCGTGGCGCTGGCCGGGGGCCTTCTGACGATGCGCAACTTCGGCCGGCGGATCATCACCGCCCTGCCCTTGCCGCACCGCGTGATCGAGTTCTACGACCGCTTCGAGGAGGGCGTCTTCTCGGCCGTCGGGCTGCGCGCATTGCCCAAGCTGATCGTGCTCACCGGGCTGATCTGGACGACCGAGGCGATGCGCCTGTTCGTGGTCGTGGAGGCCCTCGGCTTTCCGGAGATCCACCTCAGGATCAGCGGGGCGTTCTTCGTGGCCCTCACGGGCTCGCTCCTGACCGCGGTGCCCTTCACACCAGCCGGCATCGGCATCGTCGAATCGGCCGTCGTCTTCGTCCTGACCCAGGTCTACAACGTGCCGCCGACCGAGGCGCTCGCGATCACCCTTGTCGATCGCGTGATCAGCGTCCTCTCGATCATCGGCTTCGGGTCGATCGCCTACTGGCTGTCGCCGAAACGCCGCGGCCTGGGCGTTCGTGGCGCCGATTCCGCACCGGATCCGGTCTCGACCGGCTGACCTCGTGCCGCGCCGTGTCACTCGTGCCGGGGCGGCCGATGGCACGTGATCGCAACGCCACGGGCCTGTTCTCGGGCGCCGAGCCAGCCCCGAATGGCGTTCGATGGACGGATGTCGCCCGGATTCGAGGGTTCGACGCCGATTCCGCGCCCCCGGCTCACTTCGCCTGATCCAGCCGGACAGGGGGTGCGAATCCACGAGATGGGACGCGAGTCCCATACCCGAACGTGCCCGGAGTGTAGCCAACTGCTCAGGACCCGTCGCCCGATCGGATGGGCGGCGGGGACCCTTCCGGTACGAACGGGTGATACAGGGAGGGGCCACCCGTTCGTGATGATGCAGGCATCGGCTCACCCCGCTGAGCGAGACACGGAGCGTCCAACGACGTCATGACCACCCAGAACGGTCGCGCGTTCAACGAATGGCTGCGAGCCCAGCTCAAGGCCAAGAAGATGTCCCAGCGCCAACTCGCCCAGCAGTCGGGCGTCGATCACTCGACGATCTCGCGGCTGATCCGGGGTGACCGGATGCCGTCCCTCGGCACGGCCACGAAGTTGGCCCGCGGTCTGCGCGAGCTGCGCGACGACGCGGACACCCCGCAGTACCTCGGCCTGGTCGCCTCGGGTTCCACGAACCCGACCGCCCGCGTCGAGTATGCGCTGCGGGCCGACGAACAGCTGAGCGAGCCGCAGGTCCGCCAGATCATGGAGTACTACCTCGCCGTCCGGATGCGCCGCTTCGGGCGGACGCTCCAGCCGTCGGAACCGACCACCAACCGTTCGCCGGAGCGCCCGCTGGCGCGCTCCGCGCCGGTTGGATTGGGCCCCGTCGTCGCCGGAGTCGGGCAGGCGAGCGGCGGCCCGTCGAATGGCAACCGGATGTCATCGATGCGACCGATGTCCCGCCAGGTCGGCGGGCGGCCGGGTCGGCCCTAGGCACGACTCCTCCGTCCGGCGCTGCCGGACCACCACATCCTTCTCCAGGGCACGGCTCGGACGCCCTCCACGTCCGGGTCTCGGGGACAGCGAATGCCGGCATCTGGGGTGCCGGCATTCGCCTTTCTTCCGTGGCGGGACTTCCGGCTGTCGCACCTGGGCACGCCAGCGCGGCGTTGCCTTCTGCGGTCCTCGCTTACGCATCTGCGGATGCGCTCGCTCCGGTCCTCGGCGGCGCCTTGCGCTGACGCACCCATCTGCGACGATCGCGGCTCTCCGACTGTCGCATCTTGGCACGCCAGCGCGGCGTTGAGCGCGGCACATCCTACGGGCGGTAGATCGAGATCCAGCGGCCCGGGGACGCTTCGAAGCGGAGGATCGGTCGGAGGCTGCCAACGTCTGCGTTTGCCGGCGGGGCGAGGTTCGACGCCGGGTTCGCGACCCAGCGATCCTCGGCCGTGCCACCGCAGTCGGCGTTGAGGATTGAACTGAACAGCTGGTCGCAGAGAACGACCCGCGGCGTGGCGGAATCGGCCTGCCCCACGCCCCGGTCGGGCCGCGGCGCTGCGAGCTCGACGCCGGCCCGCTGGAGAGGGAAGCGGAGCGCCTCGTCCGACTTGAAGACAGGCAGGCTCGACAGGATGGCGCCATCGCTCCCGATGACGTCGATCACCCTGGCAGCGGCCCGTTGCGCGGCCGGCCAGCCGCCGTCGGCGACGACTCGCGGCGGCTGATGGACGAGGTTCCATGCCACCAGTCCGAGAACGATCGCCCCGGCACCGATGGGCGGGCCGACCCGCGCGAGCGCACCCGCCGCGCGGTCCGCCGCGAGCCCCGCCCGGACCAGGGCTGCCAGCCCGATCGCGACGATGACGACGACCATCGGATCGGCGAACGCGTGGTAGTGGTCGTTCGGCAGGCCCGGGATGACGGTCGCGAGGCCGGATGCCCCGGCGGTCAGGGCGACGATCGTCCAGACCAGCCCGAGCGACAGCCAGCGGACGGCCGTCCGCTCGTCGGTCGTCGAGCGGTCCGCGTCCATCTCCATCGCGCTCGCCGCCGCCGCTGCCGTCGCGGTTGCGGGCTCCGCGCCACGACGGCTCAGCCAGCCGCGCCACAGCGCGAGGAGGCCGACGAGGACGGCCGACATGAACGTGGCCGCCGGCGCGGCCGTGATGAGTCCGGTCAAGGGCCAGCCCAGGACCCGGAGGGCCACGATCGGGACGCGAGCCGGGAACGAGACGCCGGCCGAGCCGCCGCCCGTCGTCACGAACGCGAGCGCCGCCTGGATCTCCGAGCCGCCGGTCGCGAGCTCGTGGACGAGGAGCGGCACGTAGCTGATGACCCCGATCGCGAGCCAGCCGAGCGCCGCCCGCCCGATCGCCGTCACGCCCGCCCGGTCACCGGCAGCCCGCCGGCGCCGGACATCGGCCACCAGGAGGGCCGCGATGACGGGCGTCAGGATCGCGCCGAGGACGTGGCAGTGCATCGTCACCACGGACGCCAGGCCCGCCACCACCCACCAGCGGGCGCGCCGGCTCTGCCAGGCGTGCCACGCGGCCGCGAGGGCGATCGAGCTCGACAGGGCGACCAGGTTGGGGTTCCAGATGAAGATCGACTCCTCGACGGCACTCGCGGACACAGCCATCAGGAGGGCGGCGATCAGGCCCGCGAGCGACCCGGCGATCGAGCGCGCCAGCCAGCCGGTCACGGCCACCGCGAGGATCCCGCCCACGGCGATCCAGCCTGTCACCGCGATCGGATCGGCGCCCGAGACGAGGGCGGCCGGGGCGAGGACGACGTAGTAGAGGACGCCGTGATGGAACGCGCCGATCGAGGTCGGCGGCCCGAGGAGCGGGAACTGGCCGTGGATCAGGCCGCTCAGGACGAGCATGTCGTGGCCCTGGTCGGCGTCCCAGGTGCCCCGCGTCGGCAGGTCGACGAGGCGCAGGACGGCCGCGAGGACCAGGATCGCGCCGAACGCGAGGAGCTCGAGGCGGGCCGGAAACGCTCGACGCGACGCGACGGTCACTCGGCGCTCGCCGCGCCACGGGCCATTGCGGGCACGGCCGCAGCGACGGCCGTCGCGGGACTTGCCGCCCGCGCCCGGCTGCCGCGCAGTGTGAACGCCTCGGGCGGCAGGACGTCGAGCGCCTCCCCACTGGCCAGGGCAACCGCGCGCGCGAGGTTGATCGCGTCATAGCCGACGTCCATGCCGGGAGTCTCGAGGATGACGGTGACGTCGCCGAGCAGTGGGTGACGGAGCAGGTGGCCCAGGCCGGCCGCGCCGATCCTGCCCGCGCCGAGGTGCTCGTGGCGGTCGAGCCGTGACCCGAGCTCCGAGCGCGAGTCGTTCAGGTGGAGGAGCGCCAGGCGATCGAGCCCGATCCGGGCGCCGAAGTCGGTGAGGAACCGGTCGATCGCAAACGGATTCGCCAGGTCGATGCCGGCGCCCCAGGCATGGGCCGTGTCGAGGCAGAACCCGACGCGCTGACGGTCGACCCCGGCGGCGTCGAGCGCGGCGGCGATCAGCGCGAGCTCGTTGAGATCGACGCCGAGCCCGCCGCCACCGCCCGGCGAGTTCTCGAGGGTGATGACCGGCCCGTCGCCCTCGGGCGCGGCTGTCGCGTCGTCCCGAGCCGAATCGGTCAGTGCTCGCTGGATGGCAGCCACGAGGCGGGCGATCCCGGCCTCGATCCCGGCCTCGAGCCCGGCGCCGCGATGCGAGCCGATGTGGATGTTGACGAAGCGGGCACGGAGCGTCCTGGCCACGACCAGCTCCGAGGTCAGGAGCTCGATCGAGCGTTCGTGCAGGACGTCGTCGGATGCCGCCGGGTTGATCAGATAGGAGCCGTGGATCGCGAGCGACTCGATGCCGTGCGCTGTCAGCCGATCGCGGAACGGGCCGAGCTCGGGCGATGGTCCGGTCCGGTGCCGGTAGGCCGTCGGGTTGTCGCTGAAGATCTGGATGGCCGACGCCCCGATCGCAGCCGCCCGATCGGCAGCCGTGACCAACCCGTCAGCGAGCGCGAGGTGGACGCCGATCCGGCGACCGTCGGGAAGCATCGCGGCCATCGTACCGGCCGCCATGCTACGGTCGCCGCGTGAACGAGCAGGATGGCCTCCGTCGTCGCCTCACAGAGCGCGAGAAGGTCGTGCGGGCGTTCCTGCGCGACGATCGTCTGGTGTCGATTCCGGCCAAGCCGAGCAAGCGCGACCTGCTCCTGCCGGTGATCCTCGACCGCTGCTTCCCCGAGGATCGCGACTACGAGGAGAAGGAGGTCAACATGCGCCTCGCGCTCCTCCATCCCGACGTCGCCTCGCTCCGCCGGTACCTCGTCGATGGACGGCTGATGGTCCGTGACGCGGGCATCTATCGCCGGGTGCGGCCGCTCAATGACGAGCCCGAAGGCTGACCGTCAGGCCGAGTGGCGGCCGTTCGCGCGGCCGGATGATCGGCCCTTCGTGTACTCGCCCCCGACGACCGGCGCGATCACCCCAAGGTCGCCGTCCCGGCGCCGGTACAGGACCTGGACGCGCTCGCTCTCGGCATCGACGTAGACGAAGAACTGGTGGCCCAGCTCGTCCATCCGGGCGGCCGCGTCCTCCTCGAACATCGGCTCGATCGCGAACCGCTTCGTCTTCACGATCCGGACCTCGCGGCCGGGCTCGGCGGTGCCGTCGGCGATCTTGCGGAGGAGGTTCTTCTCCTCGTCGGGCCGGGACCGGACACGCGGCTTCTCGCGGTGGTCGACGGCCCGCCGCTCGAGCTTGTCGACCACCTCGTCGACGCCCTCGTGGTGGGTCGGACCGGCGGCGTGCGTCCGAAGGGTCCTGCCGTCGATGACGAGGCTGACCTCGACGATGTGCGAGACGGCAGCGCTGCGATGCTGCTCGACCGAGAGTTCGACGAGGGCATCGCTGCGATCGTCCAGGATTCGCTCGAGCCGCGCGATCTTGCGCTCGGTGTACTCGCGGACGTAGTCGGGGACATCGAAATTCTTGCCCTTGACGATCGTCCTCACGGTCACCTCCCGAGGCGGATGGCCTCACGCGCGGCGGAACGGGATGGTCTGGAGGGCGGCTCGACGGGGCGGGCCGCCGACGTCCCGAGTCTACACCCGGTCCGACCGGGACCATCCGATGGGGTCGGGACGGATGTCGCCGCCACCGTCTCCGGTGGTCAGCGTTCGCGGGCGACCGTCACCGCGGAGACGCCGATTGCGCCGGCGGCAACGAGCGGGGCAGCGCACGCGGACAGGGTCGCACCCGTCGTGACCACGTCGTCGACGAGGACGATCCAGCGGCCGGCCAGGGGATGGGCCGCCGCGCTCGTTGCCCCACCTCCGGTTCGCGGCCGCAACTGAAACGCGCCGTGGACATTGGTGGCCCGCGTCGAGCGATCCAGGTCAAACTGGGCGATCGTCGCCCGCGTCCGCTCGAGAATCGGAGCGCACGGCAGGCCGAGCTCCGCCGCGGCCGCCCGGGCGAGGAGCTCCGCCTGGTCGTAGCCGCGCCGACGCGCCCGGTCGGCATGAACGGGGACCGGCACGAGCACGTCGCCACCGGCGGCGACGCGGGTCCAGCGTCGCGCGATCGCCTGGCCGAGCGGAACGGCGAGGCGCGTCTCGCCACCGTACTTCAGCTCGTGGAGCGCGCGTCGCACGACACCTCCGAACGGGGCGCACCACTCGAGCTGGAGGATGCCGTCCGGAACCGTCGAGGGCAAACCGATCGGAACGCCGGCCGGCTGGTCGAGGCGGACGTCGAGGGCGGGTCGGCAAACGTCGCAGATCGCGGTACCTTCGCGGCCGCAACCGG
>JALYPW010000049.1 GCA_030856145.1 Chloroflexota bacterium
GATCGGCGCCGCGCGGCTCGCCGCCGGCGATGTGGACGATCTCGCCCGGCTCGTCCCGGAGTACGTCAGCCTGCCGCGCGGGGTCATGGTCGAGAGTGGGGAGGTTGCATGGTCGCGCGACCGCCCGTGAAGCTCGTGATCGAGCCGATGAGCCTCGACGACCTCGAAGAGGTCCAGCGGATCGAGGAGACCAGTTTCTCGACGCCGTGGCCGACGAACGCCTATCGCAGCGAGCTGATGACGAACCGCCTCGCGTCGTACCTCGTCGGCCGGGCCGATGGCCGGATCGTGGCCTACGGCGGTATGTGGCTGATGGTCGACGAGGCCCACATCACGACGTTCGCGGTCCATCCGGACTGGCGCAGGCAGCGGATCGGCGAGCGGCTGCTCCTCGCCTTCTTCGACCTCGCCCGGGACCGTCATGCGCGGGAGCTGACCCTTGAGGTCCGCCTGTCCAACCTCGCGGCCCGGCGCATGTACGAGAAGTACGGCTTCCGCCCGGTCGGGCTGCGGCCGCGCTACTACAGCGACAACAACGAGGACGCCCTGATCATGACGACCGAGCCGATCGAGGAGCCGCGGCTCGTGGCCCGGCTGGATCGGCTCCGGGCGGCGATCGACGCCGAGCCGCCACCGAGCGGCCCAGGCAGTGCCGGCGAGCCGGGCCACTCCGAGACCGACGCATGACGAGCGCCGCCTTCGAGGGATCGCTCCTGCTCGCTGTCGAGTCGTCGTGCGACGAGACGGGCATCGCGGTGATCGCCGGTGGCCGACGCATCCTGTCGAACGTCGTGGCCAGCCAGACCGCGCTCCACGCCGGGACCGGCGGGATCGTGCCCGAGGTCGCCGCCCGGGCGCACCTCCGCTGGATCGTGCCCGTCCTCGACCAGGCCCTCGCCGACGCCGGCGTCGGGCTCGACGACGTGGACGCGGTCGCGGTGACCCACGGTCCGGGCCTCGCCGGCTCGCTCCTCGTCGGGATCAACTTCGCGAAGACCCTCGCCTGGGTCCACGACAAGCCGCTCGTCGGGGTCAACCACCTCGAAGGCCACCTGTACGCGGCCTGGCTGACCGACCCCGGCGACGACGATCGCGAGGCGCCGATCTTCCCGCTCGTCGCCCTGATCGTGTCCGGCGGCCACACGTTCCTCGTCGAGATGGGCGACCACCTGACGTACCGGCTCCTCGGCCAGACCGTCGATGACGCGGCCGGCGAGGCGTTCGACAAGGTCGGCCGGCTCCTTGGCCTGCCGTACCCGGGCGGACCCGAGGTCTCGCGCGCGGCCGACGCGGCGGAGCGCCACGACGCCGCGTTCCCGCGAGCATGGCTGGGCGATACCTACGACTTCAGCTTCAGCGGCCTGAAGACCGCGGCTCGCCGGACGATCGACGAGGCTCGCACCACGGAGGGCCTGCCGACCGGCAGGGCGGCCGACGCCGAACCCGACGCCCGGCTGTCCGGGGCGGCGATCGCCGAGCTGTCGTGGGGCTTCCAGGACGCCGTCGTGGACGTCCTCGTCACGAAGACGATCCGGGCAGCCGAGGCGACCGGGGCACGCTCGATCGTGCTCGGCGGCGGGGTCGCCGCGAACAGCGCTCTGCGGACGCGACTGGCGGGCGAGGCGGAGGCGCGCGGGCTCCCGCTGATCGTGCCCCGGCCGGCCCTGTGCACGGACAACGGGGCGATGATCGGCGCAGCCGGGGCGCGCCGGTTCGCGGCCGGTGAGCGGGCGGACCTCGCCCTCGATGCCAGTCCATCGCTGCCCCTGGCCCGACGATGAGCCGCCCGCCCGTCCGGATCGACCCGGCCGCCGTGCGCCAGACGCTCAAGGACGCCGGCCTGCGTGCCCGCCACGCCCTGAGCCAGAACTTCCTCGCCGATCCCGAGGTCCTCGAGGCGATCCTCGCCGAGGCCGATCCCGGACCGGAACGACGGGTGCTCGAGATCGGGCCGGGGCTCGGGTTCCTGACCGCCGGCCTGGTCGAAGCCGGAGCGGAGGTGACGGCGGTCGAGCTCGACCGGGGCCTCGCGGCATTCCTGCGCGACCGATTCGCCGACCAGCTCGACGGCGGCCGGCTCAACCTGATCGACGGCGACGCGCTCGATCTCGACCTGACGACGGTCGTCCCGCCGCCGTACGACGTGGTCGCCAACCTGCCGTATCACATCACGAGCCCGATCCTGCACCGCCTCCTGGGCGAGACGCCCCGGCCGGAGCGGCTCGTCCTGATGGTCCAGCGCGAGGTCGCCGAGCGGATCGCCGCGCCGCCGGGCGGGATGAGCTATCTCTCGGTCTTCGTCCAGTACCACGCGAAAGTCCGGATCGCCTTCGAGGTCCCGCCCGAGGCGTTCGAGCCCGAGCCTGCGGTGCGCTCGGCGGTGATCGTCGTCGAGCCGTATCCGGCCGACGACCGGCTGCCCAGCCCGGACGCCGAGGACGCCCTGTGGCGACTCGTCCAGGCGTCGTTCCGCGAACGCCGCAAGATGATCCACAACGTCCTGTCGCGGCAGCTCCCCGTGGAACCGGCCCGGGTCGTCGCCGCGCTCGCGACCGCCGGCATCGCCCCGGATCGGCGGCCCCAGACCGTGGCGGTGGGGGAGTGGCTGGCGCTTCTCGAGGCGTTCGGCGAGATCGGTCCGGATCGGCGGGGCCGGCGGGCCGAGCAGTCCGAGTCGTCCGCCGAGGTGACGCCGTGACCGTCGATCCGGGCCGCCGCGTCACCCCCGTCGTGCGCCTCGCCCCGGCCAAGCTGAACCTGACCCTTGCGGTCGTCGGCCGCCGACCCGACGGCTACCACGCGCTCCACTCGGTGATGGCGCCTCTCGCCCTGGCCGACCGGCTCAGCCTGACCCCGGATCCGTCGCCCGGCGCCTCCGACACGCTCAGGGTCGTGGGCTTCGAC
>JALYPW010000053.1 GCA_030856145.1 Chloroflexota bacterium
CCTCTACCACCTCACGCCCCCAACGCAGACCCACAAGATCGAGCCCGGACCGCGGATTGCCCTCGAGGCGGCCGACGACGACCTCCACCGCCATCGGCTGACGAAGACGGGCGCCGTCGAGCCGAAGGGCGACATCGTGTCGGGTCGGATTCCGCTCTACTTCAACCACGACGTGATCTTCGGCATCGTCCGACCGGCCGAGTCGATGCCGGACGGCCGCTTCTATCGCAACGGCGTGGCCGACGAGATGCTGTTCGTCCATGAGGGAACCGGCGTCTGCGACACGATCTTCGGGCTGCTCCGCTACGGACCAGGCGACTATCTCGTCCTGCCGATCGGGACGACGTGGCGGCTCGAACCCGACGAGGGCTCGGAGCAACGGATGATCTACCTCGAGGCGCCGTCGGAGATCGAGCCGCCGAAGCGCTATCGGAACGACTACGGCCAACTTCTCGAGCATGCGCCGTACAGCCAGCGCGACCTCCATGCCCCGGAGCTCGGCGCGCCGATCGCGGACGAAGGCGAGTTCGTCATCGACGTCCGATCTACCGACCGGATCACGGCCTACCACTACCGCCATCACCCGTTCGACGTCGTTGGCTGGGACGGCTACCTCTGGCCGTTCCGGTTCAACATCGCCGACTTCCAGCCGATCACCGGGCGGGTTCACCAACCGCCGCCGGTCCATCAGACCTTCCAGGCTCGGAACTTCGTGGTCTGCTCATTCGTGCCCCGCAAGTTCGACTACCACCCGCTCGCGATCCCGGCGCCGTACAACCACTCGAACATCAACAGCGACGGGGTCATCTATTACGTCGCGGGCAACTTCATGAGCCGGCGCGGGGTCGAGATCGCCTCGTTCACGGTCCACCCGGCGGGGATCCCTCACGGGCCGCATCCGGGCACGGTCGAAGCGTCGATCGGCAAGGATCGGACGGAGGAGCTGGCGGTCATGGTCGACACCTTCCATCCGCTCCAGGTGACGAAGGCGGCGATGGACCTCGACGACGACCGCTACCCCTACTCGTGGCTGCCGCCTGAGGCGGGGTCCGACGAGGCCGCGCGCTTGGCGGAGCGTGGCCCGGAGGCGTTCCCGGACTGACGCGCGGCCCGCGGTTGGGATCAGCCGGGGCTGGCGCTGACCCCGATCGAGGGTTGCGGCGAGGCCGCCGGAGGATCGAACCGCACGGTCGAGAGAACGGCATCGAAGAACTCCTGCTGCCCCGTGCGCCAGACGGAGAAGACGTGGACACGGCCGTCGTTGAAGACGAAAGCCTGCGAGTCCGAGCAGTTGGTCCGTGCGATCCGGCCCGCATGGCCGTCGACGGATGTGGGCTCGAGCCGATCGATCGTCACCCCGTTCTTGCAAGCGGCGCCGGGGTTATCGGTGAAGTAAGCGGTGATCCACTCGTCCTCGGAGGTTCCGGCGGGAACTTCCAGTGCGAAGGCCGTCACGCCGACCTGCGCATCGATCGCGACCGACTTGTCGACGAATTGATCGGAGCCCGGGGCCTGGACCACGTTGCGGTCGATCTCGAACACCCAGGCGCGCTCGGCGGGTGTCGCCGTCCACCCTGGCGGATACCCGATCCGGTAGCCATACAGGGTCGAAGAGAAGCTGGCCCAGGTTGCCGTGCTGATCTGGGATGGGGCGGGTGACGGCGATGCGGGCGCCGACGAGGACGGCACCTGCGCGACCGACGGTGTGGACGACGGGACGGCGCCAACCCCCGGTCCGGTCCCTCGGCCGAGGATCCATGATGTCGCGACGACGGCGACGACGATGGCGGCCGCGGCCGTCACCAGTTTCATCGAGTTGGACATGGCACTGAACCTCCACGGCACGCGCATGGCGCGCCGCTGCGGGGTGTGGTCGATAGTCAGGAGGGCGTCGTCGATGACCCGGTCGGCCATCTCGTCGGCGCCCACAGCGAAGAAGGCATCGAGGGTTCGCTCCAGGTCACGCTGGTTCGTCACCGTCGGGCTCCTTCTCCGACCGCGACGGAGCGCTCGACCGCCTCGAGGGCGGCGCGCATCGCGCGGTGGGCATAGTGCAATCGTGAGCGGGCCGTCCCGACCGGGATGCCGAGCGTCTCGGCGATCTCGGCCGGCTCCAGCCCGAGGTAATGACGAAGAACCAGGATTGCCCGCTGATCCGGCGGCAGTCGCCGGAATCCCCGTTCGAGCTCGTCCCGGTCGGCCACCGACAGCGTCCCGTCGGGCGCCGCCGGTCCGTCGATCGGCAGGACGCGGATGTTGGCGCTCCACTGGCTGGCGCGCCTCGCTTCCTGGTAGCAGGCGTGAACAAGGAGGCGGCTGATCCAGGCATCGAACCGATCCGGATCGCGGAGCCGGGGCAGCTCACGCCAGGCGATCACCAGCGTCTGCTGCACGGCGTCCTCGGATCGGTGGAGGTCGCGGAGGATCCGGTTGGCGATCCCGAACAGGCGATCGCCGCGGGTCCGGGCCAGTATGGCGAACGCATCCCGGTCCCCACGTCGGGCCTGTTCGACCAGATCGATGTCCACTCGGCCACCCTCGGTGCGCCACATCGGGGGCGCTTCCACGACTGATGAGTCCTCCCCGTCGCCGCGCGTTCATTCCTCGCGATCCGCGCTCGCCGGCGGCAAGGCAGGTGGCACATCGCGGAGTGCGTAGCGGGGGCCCCTGCGATGACGGGGCAGCATGATAGGCCGATGCATCTCCGCGCTGGCCCCCGCCCCCACTCGATCCGGCGCCGCGGCCGCTGTCCGGCAGCCCGCCGTGGCTGATCGACGTGTGGCCGAGCGCCGGATCGCCGAGGAGGTGGACTGCGTCGTCATCGGCGGCGGCCCGGCCGGCCTGTCGGCTTCCAACCAGGTCGCCCGTCTCGGCCGGTCGTGCCTTCTCGTCGACGACGATCGCGGCCGGTCTCTGTGGTCGCAGACGACTCGCAACTACCTCGGCTTTCCCGACGGGATCAAGGCGGCCGATCTGCGCCTGCTCGGCCAGCGCCAGGCGACGAACCACGGAGTGATCCTGCGGGCGGGTCATGTCGCCGGCCTGCGAAGACGTCGGAGCGGGGCCGGCTTCGACGTCATCGTCGACCCTCCTGACGACGTGGCTGACTCTGCCACGGCCGAGCCTGGCCTCGAAGCGAACCAGGCCCGTGAGCAGCGCGCCGCTCGGAGGCTGGACGAGCGCCAGACCGAGCGATCGACGGTCGTCCGGGGCCGGACGGTGATCCTCGCGACCGGCGTCGCCGATCGCTACCCGGCGTTCGCCGGTCGTGACGCCTGTGTCGGGATCAGCCTGTTCTGGTGCCCCGTCTGCGACGGCTACGAGGCCCGCGGTCGGCGCGTGGCGGTCGTCGGCGATGACGATGACGCGGTCTCGACCGCCTTCTTCCTGGCTCGCCTCAGCGATCGGGTGACGCTCGTCACGAACCGCCGCCGGAGTCGCCTGGCACGGACCCGCCAGGCGACGCTCGAGACCCACGGCGTGCCCGTGATCCGCGCCAAGGTGGAAGCGTACGAGCACGACGCGGGCCAGATCCGGACGCTCCACCTGCACGACGGCGCACAACCGGTCGAGGTTGACATGGTCTTCGTCTCCTCGCCACGGGCGCCGCGAAGCCGCCTTGCCAGGCGCCTTGGTGCCCGCCACGACGAACTCGGCTACCTCACCGTCGATTCGGGCATGCGAACGACCGTCGCCGGGCTCTACGCCGCCGGTGACGTCCTCGCTGGCCATCCTCACCAGGTCGGCGAGGGCGCGGCCACCGGAGCGGTCGCGGCCACCGCCGTCAACTACGACCTCACAGAACCATCCGCTCGTTGACGCGGCGCGGGACCGCAGCTTCAGGAGCCAGGGCTTCGTGGTCATTCCGGCATGAACCGTGGAGCACGAGGATGAGCGCGACTCGTCATCATGTGCCAATGACCGATCCCTTCGACCGATCCTTCCGTGACCGGACCCTCGCCGGCGAGACCCTGTTCGGCCTGTTCCTCGACCTCGCGTCGCCGGCCTCGGCCGAGCTGTGCGCGGCGGCCGGCTACGACTGGCTGTTGATCGACCTGGAGCACGGCGCGTCGACCGAGGCCGACCTCCTCGGCCTGATTCACGCCGTCGAGGCCGGCGGCTCGACCCCGCTCGTCCGACCGCAGTCCGGCGAGCGGATCCGGATCGGCCGGGCGCTCGACATGGGCGCCCGCGGGATCATGGTCCCGCGCCTCGACTCGGCCGATCAAGCGCGCGAGGCGGTCACCTTCCTGCGCTACCCGCCCGACGGCATCCGGGGCGTCGCGACTCGCGTCAGGGGCGCGGGCCTCGGCGCGGTCGCACACGCGGACGTCAAGCGCCTCAACGAGCGGGTCGTCGGAATCATCCAGATCGAGTCGGTCGGCGGCCTGCGCGACGCCGACGCGATCGCGGCCATCGACGGCGTCGACATCCTGTTCGTCGGCCCGGCCGACCTGTCGCACTCGCTCGGCATCCCGGGCCAGTTCCAGCATCCGGACTACCTGGCGGCTCTCGAGCGCGTCGTCGGCGCCTGTCGGGACCATGGCAAGGCGGCCGGGATCCTCGTCTATGACAGCGCCGTCGTGCCTCGTCATCTCGAGCTCGGGTTCACGTTCGTCGGGATCGGCGCCGACGCGGCGTTCGTGGCCGACGGGGCGGCTCGCTACCTGGCGACGGCTCGAACCCGATGACGCTCAGGCGCCTGAACGCACCTCGCCGTCGAGCGGGGAGGCCGGCTCGGGCGCTCCGCTCGGTCGTTGCGCGGTCTGGGCGACGATCACGCCGACGATGACGAGCGCCCCGCCGAGGAGCTGGATCGGCGTCAGCACCTCGCGCAGGAACATGAACGCGAGAGCGACGATGATCAGCGGCTCGACGGTGCTGACGAGGGCCGCCTGGGCAGCCCCGATGCGGCGCGAGCCCGCGTAGAACGTCTGGATCGCAAGGAATGTGCCGGCGAACCCGATGGCGAGCAGGAACGGCCAGGCTGCGACCGGGATCCGGTCCGGGGCGTATGGCCGGCCCGTCGCGAGGGCGCCGACCACGAACACCAGCGCGGTCGCGCTGATCATCAGGGCGCTCGCGGCCGCCGCGTCGTCGACGTGGCTCTCGCCGTGTCCGACCCCGCCCGACTCCGGTGCGAGGTGGTCCGAGCGCTCGCCGGCCAGCCGGGCCGACAGGATGATCCAGCCGGCGTAGATCAGCGGCGAGGCAAGGACCAGGGCGATTCCTGCGATGGGCGGCGGGGTCGACACATCGATCCCGCCGAGGGCAAGCACGACCCCGACGAGGGCGATCCCGAGCGCGATCCACGGCCGCCGCCCCGACAGGCGGGTGGCGTACCGGACCGACAGGACGGCCACGATCGCCGGATACAGATAGACGAGGACACCGGCCAGTGATGCCGGCACTGTCTCGAGGCCGGCGTAGTACGTCCCGGCGTTGCCCGTGTACCAGACCCCGAGCCCGATCGCAATCAGGGCCTGGCGCCGGCCCAGCCTGGCGAGCGAGGCGCGCCGGACCGGCGAGACGAGGATCCAGGCCCAGGCGAGTGCCGCCCCGATCGTGAACCGCCAGGCGAGGAGCTGGAGCCAGTCGAGACCGGCCGCGTAGATCGGCTTCGAGAGCACCGTGCCGGATCCGAATCCGAACGCGGACACGACGATCAGGGCGAGCCCGACGAGATGGCGGCGATCCACCGCCGGAGGCTAGCAGTCGCGGCGCACCGACGGCGATGACCTGGCGGCCACCGGTCGCCCCGTGCGCGGTTCAGCGCGGGTCAGCCCGGCCGAGGCGTTCCGTTTCCTTCGCGCTCGGCGTCGGACTGGGCCTCGGGATCGGCGACCTCGCTCGTAGCGGCCGTGCCCGAGGTGATCACGTCGCGCTCCGCTTCGTCGACGCCGGGCGTGTCGTCCTCGAGGCCGGCGGAGCCGCCCCGAAAAGCGCCGCTGGGATTGCTCTCACTCTCAGTCATCGCTCGTTCTCCGTCGTGGTCGGTGGCGGCGTTGGTGGGTTGGTCGTCCATCCGAGAGTCCGGATCCGGCCGTTGCGCCTGCACCGGTGAGGATCGGAACCGTCTCGCACCTGCCTCGCACCCCACGGCCACCCTGCACGAAACCCGGTCTCGGGCCGCCGCGGGCGAACTGGCTACACTTGACGACGTGATCGACCAGACTGAGGGTGGCGTCGCCGCCCGCGTTCCGTCCCTGATCGACGAGCGCCTCCAGGTCGTTGGTCGGCGCGAGCCCGTGACCGTCCGGCCGGGCACCTCCCTCGCCGACTGCCTCACCGCCATCCGCGGCACCGGGACCGGCGATTCGGTCTTCGTTGTCGACGACGCCGGCCGCCTCGTCGGCGTCCTGACCGAGCGCGACATCTTCGGCCGCCTCGTCGGCCACGACGTCGCCCCGATCGATCTGAGCGAGCCCGTCGAGACCCTGATGACGATCAAGCCCCATCACCTCCACCTCGACGAGACCGTCCGGGCGGCAATCGAGCTGATGCAGACCGGTCGCTACCGGAACGTCCCGCTGCTCGATGACGACGATGTCCTCCAGGGTGTCGTCCGGCCGCAGGACCTCCTGAAATATCTCGCGGAGGCGTTTCCGGAGGAGCTGCTCAACTTGCCGCCGCGACCGCACCAGACCATGAAGCGACCCGAGGGGGGCTGACCACCACGTGACCACCACCCGCGAGACCGAGCCGGAGACCCAGGAGCTCGATCGCGTCACGATCCGCTTCGCCGGCGATTCCGGCGACGGGATGCAGCTGACCGGCACCCAGTTCACCCGGACGGCCGCCGTCTATGGCAACGACATCAGCACCCTGCCCGACTATCCCGCCGAGATCCGAGCCCCGGCCGGCTCCCTGCCCGGCGTATCCGGCTTCCAGATCAGCTTCTCGTCGAACGACATCCACACGCCCGGCGACGAGCCGGACGTCCTCGTCGCGATGAACCCCGCGGCCCTCAAGACGAACGTGATGGACCTGCCAGCCGGTGGCGCCCTCATCGTCAACAGCGATGCGTTCACGGCGTCGAACCTGGCCAAGGCGGGCTATGCCGCCAACCCACTTCAGGACGGCTCGCTCAAGCAGTACACCCTGTTCGAGATCCCGATCTCGACCCTGAACGAGGGTTCGCTCGACGGACTCGACATGACCTCGAAACAGAAGGACCTGACCAAGAACTTCTTCGCCCTCGGGATCATGTTCTGGCTCTACGGCCGGGACATGGACGCGACCGTCCGCTGGATCGACGAGAAGTTCGGCAAGCGGCCGGTCATTGCGGAGGCGAACACCCGCGCTCTCAAGGCCGGCTACGCGTTCGGCGAGACGACCGAGATCTTCCACACCCACTACCGGGTCGCGCCGGCCCACTTGCCGCCGGGGACCTATCGCAACATCACCGGCAACGAGGCGACGTCGCTCGGCCTGCTGGCCGCGTCGAAGCTGGCCAAGCGGCCGCTCTTCTACGGCTCGTACCCGATCACCCCCGCGTCGGACATCCTCCACCAGCTGTCGGGCTACAAGAACTTCGGGGTCAAGACGTTCCAGGCCGAGGACGAGATCGCGGCCATCGGGGCGGCAATCGGGGCGAGCTACGGCGGGGCGATGGGTCTCACCGCCTCGTCCGGGCCCGGCATCGCGCTGAAGTCCGAGGCCCTCGGGCTCGCGGTCATGGTCGAGTTGCCCCTCGTCGTGATCGATGTGCAGCGGGCCGGGCCTTCGACCGGGATGCCGACCAAGAATGAGCAGTCGGATCTGCTCCAGGTGATGTTCGGGCGGAACGGTGACTCGCCCCTGCCCGTGGTCGCGCCGGCCACGCCGGGCGAGTGCTTCGACCTGGCGATCGAGGCCTGGCGGATCGCCCTCAAGTACGTGACCCCGGTCGTCTACCTGTCGGATGCGTTCCTCGCCACGGGCGCCGAGCCCTGGCTCATCCCCTCGCTCGAGGACCTGCCCGACATCTCTGTCGAGAACTGGACCGAGCGCGAGGGCTTCCACCCGTACGAGCGCGACCCGCGGACGCTGGCCCGGAAGTGGGCAATCCCGGGCACACCCGGGCTCGAGCACCGGATCGGCGGCCTCGAGAAGGCCGACATCACGGGCAACGTGAGCTACGACCCGGACAACCATCACCGGATGCAGCTCCTGCGCCAGGCCAAGGTCGCTCGGATCGCCGACGACATCCCGCCGCTCGACGTCTTCGGGCCCGAGCGCGGCGACCTCCTGATCCTCGGCTGGGGCTCCACGTACGGCGCGATCCGGAGCGCGGTCGAGCGACTCCACACCGACGGCAGGAGCGTTGCCCACGCTCATCTTCGCCATCTCAACCCGTTCCCGGCCAACACCGAGCAGGTGCTCAGGGCCTATCGCCGGGTCTTGATCCCGGAGGTCAACCTCGGCCAGCTGCTGATGCTGATCCGGAGCAGGTACCTGGTCGATGCCGAGGGCTACAACCGGGTCCGCGGCAAGCCGTTCACGATCGCGGAGATCGTCACCCAGGCCGATCGACTGCTCAGCCTCGCGAATCAGGACGAGACGACACGATGACCGAACCGACTGTGACCCGCGCCGGATCAACGGCTCCCGCGAACCCTCCCGAGGCACGCGTCGCGGCGCCGTTGCCACCGGCTCAGCCAGCCCTCAGCCCAGAGAACGCGGCGATCATCCAGCTGACCCGGAAGGACTTCGTGTCCGACCAGGAGGTCCGCTGGTGCCCCGGCTGCGGTGACTACTCGATCCTCGCCCAGACCCAGAAGCAGATGCCGGACTTCGGCGTCCCGCGCGAGAACATCGTGTTCATCAGCGGGATCGGCTGCTCGGGCCGTCTGCCGTACTACATGAACACGTACGGCTTCCACACGATCCACGGCCGGGCGCCGACGCTGGCGACCGGGCTCAAGGCCGCCCGACCGGAGCTCATGGTCTGGGTGATCACCAGCGACGGCGACGCACTCTCGATCGGCGGCAACCACATCCTCCACTCGATGCGCCGCAACGTCGACATCACGCTCGTGATGTTCAACAACCGGATCTACGGGCTGACGAAGGGCCAGGCGAGCCCGACCTCGGAGTTCGGCAAGAAGACCAAGTCGACCCCGGCCGGGACCGTCGACACGCCGATCCAGCCCCTGACCGTGGCCCTCGCGGCCGAGGCCTCGTTCGTGGCCCGCAGCGTCGACACCCACACCGAGCACCTCCAGCAGACCCTCCAGCGGGCGGGCATGCACCACGGCTCGACGTTCGTCGAGGTCCTCCAGAACTGCAACATCTTCAACGACGGGGCGTGGCGCGACTTCACCGACCGCGAGGTCCGCGAGGACCGGATGCTCTTCCTCGAGCATGGCAAACCGATGATCTTCGGCAAGGACCGCGACAAGGGGATCCGGCTGCGCGGGCTCCATCCCGAGATCGTGACGATCGGCCAGGATGGGATCGCCGAGAGCGAGCTCCTCGTCCACGACGAGCAGGCCGACGAGCCGTACCTGGCGCTGATGCTGTCGCGCATGTTCTGGCCCGATTACCCGGTCCCGGTCGGCGTCCTGCGGGCCGTCCCGCGGCCGACCCACGACCAGCTCATCACCCAGCAGATCTCGGCGGCGGTCGCGGCCCACGGCGCGGGCGACCTCGCCGAGGCGCTCGCGAGCGGCGAAACGTGGACGGTCGAATAGCGATGGCCGGCGTGCGCTGCCCCACTTGCGGCTTCGAGAACCTGCTGGGCTCCGACGTCTGCGACAACTGCGGCTCGGATCTGGCTGGTCATGACGTGCCCCAGTCGGCCACGACGTTCAAGGGCCAGCTGCTCGGCGAGCATCTCGATGCCCTCGGGATCAGTGCCCCGACCGTCATCGACAGCGCGGCCGACGTCGACGATGCGATCCGCCGGATGCACGAGGACGGGATCGACTGCGTCCTGATCGCCGAGGACGGCCGATTGGTCGGGATCTTCACCGATCGCGACGCGGTTCTGAAAGTCGCCGGCCTGCCGGCCGAGCGTCGGACGATCGGCGACCTGATGACCCGCGACCCGGTCGTCCTGCGCCACGACGAGACGATCGCGGTCGCGATCAACAAGATGGCCGTCGGCGGGTTCCGGCACATCCCGATCGTCGAGGACGGGCGGCCGACCGGTGTGGTCACAGCTCGCGACGTGTTTCGTCATCTCGTCGAGTCGCTCGCCTGAGCCGGGCGGTCCCGTCCTCGTGACCGCGTCCCGCGTTCCGCCCCGCATCCTCGTCCTCGCCGACGACCTCATCTGGTCGACCCGCCTGGCCGGTCACGTCCGGACCGCCGGCGCCGAGCCCGTTGTTGTCAGGACCGCGGCCGCCTACGCGTCCGGGCTCGGCGCACCCGGGATCGGCGGCGCGATCGTCGACCTGACGAGCAGGGCCTACGACGGCCTGGCCTCGATCGCCGCGGCCCGCGACGCCGGGGTCGCCGTTCTCGCCGTGGGCCAGCACGACGACCACGTCCTTCGGCGCGATGCCCTCGCGGTCGGGGCCGACCGGGTCCTCGCCTATCGCAAGTTGTTCGAGGACGGTCCGGCGACGATCGCACGCTGGCTCGCGGCGTCCGCTCCGTTCGAATCCGAGGAGGTTCCGAGCCGATGACGACAGCCGTCCCGACCCAACCGCGGATGCCGGGCTCACGCTATTCGGAGCGACTGGCGGGCCTGGCGGCACTGGTCGCGGATCGCGGGCTGGCGGCCGCCCTGATCGGCGTCGGGCCCGATCTCGACTACCTGACTGGCTACCGGGCGATGCCCCTCGAGCGCCTCACGATGCTGGCGGTCGTCGCCGGCGAGGCGCCTGTCCTCGTCGTTCCGCGGCTGGAGGAGCCCGCAGCCCGGGCCGGCCTCCGGACCGACGTCGAGATCGCGACCTGGATGGAGACCGACGATCCGCACGGCCTCGTCGCCGGCCTCGTCGAACGGGCGCGAGGGCGCGCGGCGGCGACCATCGCGGTCTCCGATCGCCTGTGGTCGCTCCACCTCCTCCGCCTCCAGACCGCTGCACCGGGCGCCCGCTGGATCTCCGCGACCGAGGTCCTGCGCGAGCTCCGGATGGTCAAGGATGCCGACGAGATCGAGCTCCTCCGACGGGCCGGAGCGGCAGCCGACCGGGTCGTGGACCAGATCGCATCCGGCCGGCTCGTCGGGCGGACCGAGGAGGACGTCGCCCGCGAGGTCCGCGAGCGGCTCCTCGCCGAGGGCCACGAGCTGGCCGAGTTCGCGATCGTCGCTTCCGGGCCGAACTCGGCGTCGCCCCACCACGAGGCGTCGGACCGAGTGATCCGGCCCGGCGAGCCGATCGTGCTCGACATCGGCGGCGCGCTCGGCGGTTACGGCAGCGACACGACCCGGACACTCTGGGCGACGGGCGGCGACGAGGCGAACGGGCCGACCGAGGAGTTCCGCCACTTGTTCGCCGTCCTCCTCGCCGCCCAGGTCGCCGCGACGGCGGCGGTCCGGCCCGGCGTTCCTGCCGAGGCGATCGATCGGACGGCCCGCGACATCATCGACGGCGAGGGCTACGGCGAGAACTTCTTCCACCGAACCGGGCACGGCATCGGGCTCGAGGGCCACGAGGAGCCGTACCTGGTCGCCGGCAACGAGGAACCGCTCGCGGAGGGCATGGCCTTCAGCGTCGAGCCCGGGATCTACCTGCCCGGCCGTTACGGCGCCCGGATCGAGGACATCGTGGTCTGCGGACCCGACGGGCCGATCGTCCTGAACAACGAGCCGCGCGAGCTGCGGGTGGTCGCCGGCTGACGCCCGCACGGCTGCGCGGCGTGGCTCCTGACAGGCGCAGTGCGCGCGAGAGACGCGAACTGACGACAGGTGCCTCGTGGACTCGAAACCAGATCGCGCTTGCCGTCGATTCTGCAGTCATCCGCGAGCAATTCGTCGCGTATCGGCGCCTGACAGGCGCAATGCTCCTGTGAGGCGCGCCGGTCCCGCCCACCCGCACTCTATCCACGCGGTTCGCCCGGACGTTCGGCACTGGGTCGCTCCGGCTGAGGACGCTCGGACCGGGGCGACTTCGAGCGCGGTATCATCGTCAGACGACGGGCCGGTTCCGGCCCGCCCCCAGGCTTGAACCGATGTCCTCGTCCCTTTCGCGGCGCTCCGGCGCCGCCATCACGATCGCCGGACCGGCCCGCCGCCGCGGCGCCATTGGACCATGAGCCGGCGCCATCACGGCGGCCGGCCTCATCGAACTGGCCAGACGCGGCCGCCCGAGATCGCCCGTCCTCTAACGGACGCGGCCACGACCTCAGGTCTGGATCGGTCGCTGCCCGGCGAACGACGCGCGGTCGATCGGCGGTCCGGTACCGAGCCGGCGCGCGACGATCGAGGGCACGGCGAGCCGATGAGCCAGGACCCGACTGCAGCAGCCGCACCGTTCGTGACCGTGGCCTCGGCCCTCGAGCCCTCGAGTCCCGCGCCTGCATCGCCGCCAACGGGCCCGGCTCCGTCGACTCCCGCGCCCGCCCGGCCGGGCCCTGTGCTCGCCCGACCGGAACCCGGCCAGATGCCGGGGTTCACCGCCGGACCTGTCTGCACGGCGCCCCAGCTTCGGCGTTTCATCAAGAGCCGGCCCTACGTCCCGATGCATGAGCTGCGCCGACGCTTCGGCATCAACGGCAGCGAAGACGACGTGACCGGGATCGACCTCGGAGCGGGTGCCAGGGTCTACGTCGGGCTGCCGGGCCGCGAGGGATCTCTCCTGGGCGAATTGCTGCGTGGCGGCGAGGTCGGCTATGAGCTCTCGCTCGACCCGCGGACCCCGATCGTCATCGGCCTGTACCCGATGCGGCCCGTGGCCCGGTCCTGACCGCCCATTCGGACGCGAGAATCTGGCACTCTTCGTGGTGCAGGTTGGCACCGTCGGCATCTTGACAGCGAGCCTGTACGATGTGACCGTTGACCCGGGACTTCCGTACTGGATACTTGCCTGACCATTGAGGTCAACGGTC
>JALYPW010000075.1 GCA_030856145.1 Chloroflexota bacterium
GACCCATGCTCGTTCGGTCGGGCCGCCGACGCCGATTCTTCGGCACCAGGAACAGATCGGGATGAGCTCGCGCAGGCCGAGGAGCTCGGTGTCGGCCATCCGGAGGTCGTCGAGGGCTCGCTGGAGCTCCCGATTGGCGGTTGTGAGCTCGCGCTGGGTCGCGACGAGGTCGTCGACCAGCTCCAGCATCGGCGGGCCAGTCGGACCGACGATGTCGGCGGGCACGTCGACGATCATGTCGAGCCCGAGGACGCCGCGGCGGAGCCAGATCGCGCGGTCGAGCGGGATGTCCGTGCCCTCGACCCGGAGCCCGAACGTCGCCCGGGTCCAGTCGCCGCGGAGCGCCGCCACGAACGCCTTCATGGCGGCGGCTTGCTCCGGCGTCACGATCTCCACCACGGGTCGACCGACGACGTTCGAGCCGAGCAGCAGTTCGAGGGCGGAGTTGGCCCCGGACACGCGATCGTCGGCGTCGAACTCGGCGACGCCGATCCCGGAGCTCGCCCACAGGAGGTCGGACAGGCGGGGCGACGGGTCAGCCGTTGGGTCCGCCCGGCGGTCGGTCATCGCCGGCGCCCGGCCCTCGCTCAGCTCGACGCGATTGCGGCCGGCGCCTTTGGCCGCGTATAGCGCGGCATCCGCACGCGCGAGCAGCTCGTCGCCGGTCTCATCGGGAAGGAGCTCGGCGACGCCGAAACTGGCAGTCACCGGCCGGCCAAGCGCCGGGACCGGCGTCGCGGCCAGGCCCGAGCGCGCCCGTTCCGCCCAGCGCGCGGCCCCGGCGAGATCTGTCGCGGGCAGGACCGCCACGAACTCCTCGCCGCCGAACCGGCCGATGAGATCACGTGTTCGACTGGCCGCGCTGAGGTGGTCGGCGGCGAATCGAAGGGTGACGTCGCCGAGAGGATGGCCGAAGGTGTCGTTGATCGTCTTGAAGTGGTCGAGGTCGGCGAAGACAAGGGACACGGGGTGCGCCCCGGCCCGAGCGACGATCGCGGCCAGCTTCGCCTCCAGCCCACGCCGGTTCAGCACGCCGGTCAGTGGGTCCGTCGTCGTCAGTCGGTCGAGCCGGTCGCGGTCGATCGTCAGCCGGCGCTGCTCGGCGACCAGGTCGTCGTTCGCCTCGAGCAGCTCATCCCCGACGATCGAGTCCTCGAGGAGTGCGGGCTCGCCGACCAGGACGATGCCGCCGCCGGATCGCCGCAGCCGAAGCCGGTAATCGACCGGCAGCGCGTCCGACTCCGCGACCAGCCCGAGCCAGATCTCGGACCAGGCCGGGCCGACTGCAGCGAGCGCTCCGGTGAATGCCTCGCGCTGGCCGGACGAAACGATTCCGACGACCGGCTCACCGACGAGCGCCCGGCGGCTGAGCTTTTCGAGCTGCGCCGAAGCGGCCGCGATCCGAAGGTCCGGATCCACGAAGGCCATGACCCAGGCGTTGCTCGCCCAGATGGCCGATCCGAGCCCCTCGACAGCGTCGTCCACGTCGTGTCCGCCGGCCACGATCACGCGCCGAACTGGGCCCGGAGCAGGGCGCTCGCCTCGCCCGCGTTGGTGGCACTGGCGTCGGCCCCGACGTGGGCGGCCGCGTCCGGGATGTCGGCGTAGGCGGCACCGCCCACGAGGACGAACGGCGTCGGGTCAAGCGCCTTGAGCTGGGCGACGGCGGACGTTGCCTCGCCGAGATGGTGGCTGAGGGCAGTCGACAGGCCGACGACGTCCGGCCGCTCACTGGCGACGATCGCCAGGAGGTCTGCCGTCGGGGTGTCGGCGCCGAGCTCGAGGACCTCCCAGCCGTCACCTTCGAGGAAGTCGGCGACCATCCGGGCCCCGACGCCATGGAGCTCCCCCGGCGTGCAGGCGAGGACGATCCGGCGGCCGATCGGCGGTGGCTCGCCGACGAGCGGCGACAGGCGGGCCATGATCGCCTTCGTGGTCGCGGTTGCGAGATGCTCATGGGCAACGGTGATCGCTGCTCGCTGCCATCGTCGCCCGACCTCGACGAGGGCCGGCTCGAGGACGTCGAGGTAGATCGCCCTGACGGATTCACCGCGCCCCACGAGGTCCTCGACGACCGCTCGCGCGGCACGCGTGTCCGGTCGGACGAGCGATTCGACGTAGGTGTCGAGCTCGGCCTCAAGGCCGCTCATCGTGCGATTCCGACGTTCATGGTCCTGACCTCTGTGGGGCCCGATTGGGCTCGTCCTCGATGGTGCACCCCGGCACCGTGCGCCACAATGCCCATCTGGTCCGCCCCGCCGTCAGCAATTCTCCGTAGATGGTCTCGCCCCCGAACCCGGTGTTCGGCCTCGGTGCCGGCCACAGCCTGCTGGGTGCTGCCCCGCTTGACAGGGCACGGCAAGTGAC
>JALYPW010000090.1 GCA_030856145.1 Chloroflexota bacterium
CCGGGAGACCGCCCCGCGACGGAGACCACCTGGGTCTCGGCCGACGGGATCGCCCGGCTCCACGCCGAGCACGCCGAGCTGACCGGCATCAAGCGGCCGGAGGTCATCGCCCGGATCAAGTCGGCCAAGGAGCTCGGCGATCTCAAGGAGAACGCCGACTACACCTCGGCCCGCGAGGAGCAGTCCTTCCTCGAGGGCAGGATCAAGGCCATCGAGGCAACCCTCCGGGCGGCAACCGTGATCGAGGCGCCGTCGGGCGACGCAGCCGCGCGCGTCTCGCTCGGCTCGACGGTCACGGTCGAAGACGAGACCGGGGCGACGATGACGTTCGTCGTCGTCGGCTCGGCGGAGGCCGACCCCGCGGCCGGCAGGATCTCGAACGTGTCACCGGTCGGCAAGGCCCTGATGGGTCGATCGGTCGACGACGACGTGGCCGTCGCCGCACCGCGCGGCGAGGTTCGCTACCGGATCGTCGGCCTGGCCTGACGAAACTCCGACCGGGCGAGCGGCCGGATCGGGTCGACTCGGGCGGGCCGTCAGGCGCTGGGCCGTCGGCCTCGGGCGAGCGCGATCGCGATGATGACGACTCCGACGGCGATCAGGACGATCGGGCCGGCGTCGGTCGAGAGAAACGGCGGCCCTGACAGGCCAATCACGCCTTCGAAGAACAGCCCGAATGCGGCGAACAGCCCAAGGCCCGAAGCGATCGAGCGCAGGCCCGCGGTCCGTTGCCCGCCGTCCCGATGGACGATCCCGTGGGCGAGCAGCCCGATCCCCGTGCCGCCCGGACCGACGAGCGCCCAGGCGTAGGCCCAGGTCGCCCACAGGTCCGTCGCGTTCTGGACGGCGAGAATCAGCCCGACGACCGTCGTGATCCCGCCGCCGACGGCGAGCCCGACGCCTTCCCGACCGGGCATGGAAACGCCCCAGGCCAGCAGGGCGAGGCCGGGCACGACCACGAACAGCGGCCAGCCGGCCGCGCCAAGGTCGATGTCGACCAGTCGGTCGAGCAGGAACAGGACGCCGAGCCCGATCAGGACGGCGCCGGCGATCACGCCCGCCCGACCGTCGGACGCCGGTCGGGCGGCCGAACCGGACCGATCCTGCGGGGTCGGCTCGCTCATGAGCGAGTCATTCGCGCGCCGGCTCGGCGAGCTTGTGCTCGACCGCCCACAGCGCGGCCTGCGTCCGCGACGCGAGCCCGAGCTTGCCGAGGATGTTCGACACGTACGTCCGGGCGGTCCGCTCGGTGATGAACAGGGCCGAGCCGATGTCCTTGTTGCTCATCCCCTGGCCGAGCAACCGGATGCACGCGGAGGCCCATCCGGACGACCGCATGGTCGTCGACGATGAGCACGCGGATGCGGGCGTTGTCCTCCACGAGGCCTCCGTGGCTGGCGGGTCGGGACGGTCGAGTCGAGGCGGCGTTGGGCTGGATCGAGTCTAGCAAGGTCGGATCCTCCACCGGCTTCAGGCGAGCGAGCGGCCGACCGTCGGGACGACGGCCTCGATCAGCTCCTGCGGCCGGGATGTCTCGCGGACGTAGCCGTCGGCGCCGCTCGTCAGGTCGGCCGTGTCCGACGACGCGCACCGATTCGTCGGGAGGATACGACGCGCAATTCGGGGGCGACCACCGACGCGCGCGGGCGGGCCGTACGTTCGGCCCGATGTCACAGTGGGTTGACAAGATGTAGCAGAACTACTACATTCGATCAGTCAACACAACATTCGTGGAGCGTCCCGTGATGGTCTCGCCGTTGTCCGTCTACCGCCGCCTGCCCTCGCTCGGACGCGACCGGCGGCGCCTCGCCGTCGTGGCCGCGTTCGCCGGCTATCCGCTGCTCCAGGTCGGGTACGCGACGCTGGTGGCGCCGGGCCGCCTGTCCAGCACGCTCTGGGCGCCGATCGCGCTCGGGCTTCTCGCTCTCACCCTCGGTGGCGTCTTCGTGATCTACGCCTACGGCCGCGACCGAATGAGCGATCGCGCCGTCGACGAGCGCCAGCGGGCGATGCACGATCGAGCGCTCCTCCTGAGCTACCGGGTCGTGACCATCGCGGTCGGACTGACGATCGGGGCGGCGGCCGGCCTGGCGATGAACCAGCCGATCGTCATCGACTTCCCCGCTCTGATCCCGTTCATCGTCGTGTTCGCCCTCTACATGCCCTTCCTGCCGTTCGCGGCCCTTGCCTGGATCGAGGCCGATCCGCCTGGCAACGACGAGCTCCGGGCCGAATGAACGCCCAGCGCGGATCGGCCGAACGCGAGCTCGTCCACAATCGCCTGCCACTCCTGCGGGCGAACCGCAGCCTGTCGCGGACAGACCTCGCCGATGCACTCGGCATCCACTACCAGACCGTCGGCTACATCGAGCGCGGCGAGTACGCCCCAAGCCTTCACCTCGCGCTCCGCCTGGCCCGCCACTTCGACCTGCCGGTCGAGGCCGTGTTCTCGCTCGACGCCTTCGGGCCGCTCGGGGCCGACGCCCTGGCAACCCGCCCGGCGACCGAGCCCGATCGCCGGTAGCATCCCGGAGTCACACCGAGGGGAACCGCACCACGATGCTCGAGATCACCGATCTGACCAAGCGCTACGGCCCGGTCGTGGCGCTCGACGGAGCCACGTTCACGGTCCGGCCCGGCCGCCTCGTCGGCTTCCTCGGGCCGAACGGGGCCGGCAAGACGACGACGATGCGCTGCGTCTTCGGCCTGGCCCGGCCGGATCGCGGCTCGATCACCTGGCAGGGCCAGCCGATCGACCGGTCGCATCGACTCCGCTTCGGTTACATGCCCGAGCAGCGCGGCCTGTATGCGCGGATGAAGGTGGCCGACCAACTGAGCTACTTCGCCCAGCAGCACGGACTCGCAGCCCGCGAGGCGAAGGCGGCCACGACTCGCTGGCTCGAGGGCCTTGGCCTGGCCGACCGGGCGGGCGCGAAGCTCGAGACCCTCTCGCACGGCAACCAGCAACGCGTCCAGCTCGGGGCGGCCCTCGTCCACGACCCCGAGCTTCTCGTGCTCGACGAGCCGTTCAGCGGGCTCGACCCGATCGGGATCGACACGATGTCCTCGATCCTGCGCGAGCGCGCGGCGGCCGGCGTCGGGGTCGTGTTTTCAAGCCACCAGCTCGATCTCGTCGAGGACCTGTGCGAGGACGTGGTGATCATCAACCGTGGCCGGATCGCAGCGGCCGGGGCGATCGACGAGCTCCGGGCCGCGTCGACCCGGCGCCACCTCGAAGTCGAGGTCGTCGGCAACGGCAACGCCTGGCTCGCGGGCCGGCCGGACCTGACCACCGTCGAGCAGCGCGGCGACTTCGCCCGGCTCCTCGTCCCGGTCGATCTCGACCTCGGCGCCGTCCTCGCCACGGCATCGGCGGCCGGCGAGGTCCGGCGCTTCGCCTTCCAGCCACCCACCCTGTCCGAGCTGTTCATGGAGGTCGTTCGGTCATGAGTCGTGGACGCGCAGTCTGGCTCGTGGCCCGGCGCGAGCTCGTGGAACGCGGCCGGAGCCGGGCGTTCCTCCTCTCGCTCGTCGTGTCGGTCGCAATCATCCTCGCCGGTCTGTTCCTGCCGGCGATCATCGGCAGCGGGCCGGGCGCCCAGCACCTCGGCATCGCCGGCACGCCGCCGGCCGGTGTCATCGGCTCGATCGAGTCGGTCGCCATGGCAGCGAACGTCGCGCTGACCGTCGAGCCGGTGCCGGACGTGGCGACCGGCGAGGAGCGCCTCCGGAGCGGCACGCTCGACGCCCTCCTCGTAACGCCACCCGACGGCTCGATCCCTTCCTACATCGTCAAGACGGGCGGGGACCAGCTCCTGCAGCAGGTCGTCGCGAGCGCCTTCACGACGGCTCCCCAGATCATGTTCCGCGAGCTCGAGGCCGCCGATCCCAACCGCGAAACGTCGTTCATCTTCGCCAACGTCGGGGTGATCCTCCTGTTCATCTCGATCTTCACGTTCGGGACATGGGTCCTGACCGGGGTCGTCGAGGAGAAGCAGAGCCGGGTCGTCGAGGTCGTCCTCGCGACGATCGAGCCACGTGACCTGCTGATCGGCAAGGTCATCGGGATCGGCGTGCTCGGGCTGGCCCAGCTCGTGCTGATGGTCGGCGTCGGGATCGCGGCCGGGGTCGCCGGCGGGCGGTTCGCCCTGCCACCGACGACCGGCTTCGCGCTCGTCAACCTGTTGATCTGGTTCGTCCTCGGATATGCGTTCTACTCGACCGCACTCGGCGTCCTGGGCGCCCTCGCGTCGCGGATGGAGGAGGCATCGAATGCGTCGAGCCCGGTCAGCTTCATCGCGATGGCCGGGTACTTCTTCTCGCTGCTCGTCGCCCTCGACGATCCGGCCGGGACCGCCGCCCGGATTGCGACCTTCGTCCCGCCCGTCGCCCCGATGGTCGTGCCATTGCGGGCCGCTCTCGGGGCGATCGAGCCGTGGGAGTTCATCGGGTCGATCGTCGTCATGTGCGCCGCGATCTGGGCGCTGTTCGTCGTCGGCGGCCGGGTCTATTCCGGGGCCGTGCTCCAGACCGGGGCCCGGATGAAGCTCCGGGATGCGTGGCGGGCGTCCGGCCGAGGCTGAGGGTGGGGCCCGACGGCCCGACGGCGGCGTGGGCCCGACGGCGGCACTCAAGAAGTTCGTCATCCAGTCTCAGGTGGACTCCAACGGCGACTTCCTCGGCCCCTTCCGGTCGACTCAGGAGCGCGGTTAGCTGCCGGCGGCTGATTGGACCCGTTGATGGCTCCTGAGAGGCGTCGTGCGAGTCCTCCCACGACTGGTTGACCAGAAAGCCTGTCCTGGCCGATCCGGGTCCCGGCGCTCGACGCTGGGCCGTGCCGGGTTTGGCTCATGTATGCGATCAGCGGGCCGCGGTTCGGTCGCTCAGTCGTCGCCCGGAAGCGGCTCGAACAGGCCCGGGGTTCCGCCGGCGTGCCAGAACACGATCGGTCCGGTGAGCCGGCCGTCCCGGACGCGCGCGACGAGACCGGCGAGGGCCTTGGCCGTGTAGATCGGGTCGACGAGGATGCCCTCGGTCCGGGCGAGCAGCGCGGCGGCCTCGTCGGCGGCAGGCGTCCGATGGCCGTACCCGGCACCGAGCTGATCGTCCTCGAGCACGACCGCCCCGGATGCGACCCGCGCCGCGACGAGTGGCTCGAGCCCGTCGAGGATCGCCGCGATCACGGGCCGGAGTTCCGCGGCTGGCGACGCCACCGCGATCCCGAGGACCGGCCGGGTGGGCGGGGCCGCGATGGTCAGCCCGGCAAGGATCCCGGCCTGGGTGCCGCCGGTCGCGGACGGAAGGACGACCGTCACCGCAACAAGACCGGCTGCCCCCAGCTGATCGGCGAGCTCGAGCCCGGCCAGCACCTGCCCGGCGGCCCCGATCGGACCCGTTCCGCCGACTCCGATCACGAACGGACGGCGCCCCGCGGCACGCTCGGCTGCCGCGATCGACTCGACCATCGCCGCCCGCTCGGCTCGGTCGCCCGTCGCTGTCACGTGGACCGTGGCACCGAGCAGCTCGTCGAGCCGTTGGCCCGGGCCCTCCTGGCCGGCTGGCGGCGGAGGACCGCTGAGGACGAGATGGACGGGAAGCCCGGCCCGGGCACCGGCCGCGGCCGTCAACCGGCAATGGTTGGACCAGCGCCGCCCGGACGTGATGAGGGAGTCGGCGCGATCGGCCAGCGCGGCCCCGACGAGGAACTCCAGGTTGCGCAGCTTGTTGCCGCCGAACGCCAGCGGCAGGAGGTCCTCGCGCTTGATCCAGATCTCGGCAACCGAGACCGCGCCGCCCCCGAGCGCGGCCGAGAACCGCCGGAGCGGGGCCAGCGGCGACGGCCCGTCGATGAGCCCGAACCGGGGGAGCGCGGCGATGCCGGGCGGGATGATCACCGGTGGATCGTAGCCGCTGGTACGCTCCGGCCATGGCCATCCGGATCCGCCCCGACCAACGCTCGACCTCGACCGGCCAGAACGCCGACATGGAGCGCTCGATCGCGATCAGCGCCGAGACGGTGGGCTCGATCGGGCTGTACTCATCGATCGTGACGACGGCGCCCGGCGCCCGGACCCGCGTCCATCACCACGGCGCGTGCGAGACGTCGATCTGGATCGCCAGCGGACGGGCGCGCTACACCTTCGGCCCGACCGGCTTCGAGGAATCGATGGAGGCGGACGCCGGCGACTTCGTGTACATCGCCGCGGGTGAGGTCCATGTCGAGGAGAACGCGTCCGACACGGAACCGCTGGTCGTCGTGATCAGCCGGAACTGCCCGGGCTCGGTCGTCCACTACGTCGACGGGGAATGACCGCGGCTGCGCTCGACGAGCTGGCGCCGCTCGACGAGCTGGAGCCGCTCGACGAGCTGCTCGGGCGCCACGGGCTCGCGGGAGCCGCCGAGCAGCCGTTCCCGAACGACGGCTGGTCGGGTGCGACGATGACGCGGTTGCTGGACGCCAGCGGCCGCGCCTACGTCCTCAAGCGCGACTCGCTCGACCGGGACTGGATCGCGCAGGCCACAGCCGACCGGCCACTGTTGCGCGAAGCCTGGTTTGCCGCCCACGGTCCCGTTCTGCCGCGGGGCATCCGGAATCCGGCGCTCGGCGCCGGCTGGGACGCCGCGGCGGGCAAGGTCGGGATCCTGATGCCTGACCTCAGCTCGGTCCTGTTCGACTGGAACCTGCCCCTGGGCACCGAGCAGCTCGACCACGTGCTGGACGCGCTCGCGGTGCTGCATGGCCACGCGTGGCGCGAACGTCGTGACGTCGTCCGGCCGCATGCGACGCCATGGACGGAGCGATTGACCCTGATCTGCCGTCCGTCCCTGGAGCGGCCCGGTCCGGCTCGCACGGCCGTCGCGGATCGACTCCTCCCGGGATGGGATGCGTGGGACCGCCTCGCGACGCCAGCCGCGAGGGGGATCGTCGCCGAGCTCGCCAACCACCCGGAGCCACTGATCCGGGCGCTCTCGGCCGAGCCCTGGACCCTGCTGCACGGGGACCTCAAGCTGGCGAACGTCGGGATCGCGACCGATGGCGTCGTGGAGATGGTCGATTGGCAGATGCTGATGATCGCGCCGGTCGCGATCGAGCTCGGCTGGTTCCTCGTTGCCAACGTCGCATCCCTGCCGATGGCGCCTGATCGAGTCCTGGAGCGGTACCGCCTGAGGCTCGATGCCCGCACCTGGACCGCCGCCGATGAGCGCTTCGACGGCCAGCGCGACGTCTCACGGGTCAGCCCGGTCATGCGCTGGGAGGCACAGGAGGCGGCGGCCATCCTCGTGGGCCTGCTCCTGCGCGGCTGGCGCAAGGGTGCCGACGCCGAAGCCGGGATCGTCCACGCGTCGGGCGTCAGCGCGGCCGACGACCTCGCCTGGTGGTGCGAGCGTGCGGTCGAGGCGGCCGAGCTGGCGCTCTAGCTACCGGGCAGCGAACCCGTTCGCCTCCGGCGGCCCCGACTCCCGCCACACCTCCCGGCCGAGCCGGTACAGGACGTGGGATCGGAGCGGATGGCCGGCCGGGAGGCTCGGGTGGTCGAAGTCGTCGGCGGGGTCGCGGCTCAGCCCGAGGCGCTCCATCACGGCCCGCGAACGGACGTTCGTGACCGTCGTGAACGAGACGATCTCGGTCAGGTCCAGGTCGTCGAACCCGAACCGGAGGGCCGCCCGAGCCGCCTCGGTGGCGTAGCCGTGGCCCCAGGCGGCCGGGTCCAGCCGCCAGCCGACCTCGAGGCACGGCGTGAACGCCGCCTCGAACGACGGCGCGGCCAGCCCAACGAAGCCGAGAAACGCTCGGCCCTCCCGGCGCTCGACGGCCCACAGCCCCAGTCCGTCAGACGCCCAGTGCGCCTCGATCCGATCGACCAGGGCGTCGCTTCCGGCGCGGTCCAGCGGCCGGCCGAGGAACTCGGCCACTCGTGGATCGGCGTTCAGCCGGGCAAACGGTTCGCGGTCCGCGGGCAGCCACTCGCGCAGGACCAGCCGCTCCGTCTCGAGCCGCGGGATCAGGAAGGAGCCGCCAGGTCGCGCCGCGGGAACACGACGAGGGCGACGATGATCGCCACAGCGCCGACGGCCGCCGGGACGACGAACGCGAGGAGATCGGTCGTGCCCGACAGGATGTCGCGCGCATCGAGATAGCTGAAGAGCGAATACGGCTCGAGGCCCTTCGCGTCCGGCCACAGCGATCCGAGCACGTAGAAGAAGTACGACGCGATGACGATCGCCAGCGTGATCCCGATCGCCGGGGTCAGGCGGTCGAAGGAGACCGACGCAGCGAGGCCGATCGCCGCGATCGCGCCCCACATCAGGATCCCGTTCAGCCAGACGAAGGGCAGGCGCTCGATCGCCAGCTGGTCCACGACCCCGCCGATCGTCGCCCCGATCAGGGTTCCGATCGAGGCTGCGACGAGGA
>JALYPW010000133.1 GCA_030856145.1 Chloroflexota bacterium
CCCGTACCCCGGAGACCGACCCCATGTATCGCCAGGCGCGGCAGTTGGCGCTCAAGCTCGCGGAGCACGGCCTGACCATCATCACGGGAGGGGGCCCGGGCATCATGGAGGCCGCCAACCGTGGGGCGCGGGATGCCAAGGGTGTGTCCGTGGGCTTGGGCATCGAGCTGCCCCACGAGCAGGGCATCAATCCGTATGTCGACCTGGGGGTGGAGTTCAAGTACTTCTTCGCCCGCAAGACGATGTTCGTGAAGTACGCCGACGCATTCGTGATCCTGCCCGGCGGTTTCGGAACGCTCGACGAGCTGTTCGAAAGCCTGACCCTGATCCAGACGGGCAAGATCCGCGACTTCCCGGTGGTCCTCGTCGGGAGGGCGTACTGGCAGGGGATGCTCGACTGGATGCGCGACGTCCAGGTCCCGGCCGGGGCCGTCTCGCAGGGCGATCTCGATCTGCTGAAGCTGACCGACGACCCCGAGGAGGTGTGCGAGATCATCGCGGCCTACGTGGCCAGGGCCCATCCTGAGGACGTCGCGATCCAGGACGAGCTCAGGTAGGCGACGCGCCCTGGATCGACCCTTCCCATCCTGCGCTCGCGATCAGCGTTGTTGATCGAATCCCGGTTCAGCATGTTCCCCCAAGGCGAAATCCAGGCAGATGAGCGCCCAACCGGATGGTGGCCACGCTCGCTGACGGGCCAGCTGAACAGCCAGCCCGATCAAGCCCGAACGTCGGCCCGCGTCAGCGGGAAATCAGCCCGCGTCAGGTCGGCAGTGCAACCTCGATCCGGCCGTCCACGATCCGGACCGGGTAGTAGCGCAGGCGGCGCACCCGAGTCAGGCGGCGGGCCTCGGCCTTCTTGCCCGGCGGGTCCACCTTGGGGTCCTTGCCGGCCGGCGACCACGTCGGGACGTACCCCCCATCGGGATCGAGGCAGCCGGTCGTCGGCATCTGGACCGGGTCGCCGGAGCACAGGTCGAACCGCCCCGCGTGGAGCGGACAGGCGACCACGCACCCCTCGAGGACGCCGATCGACAGGGGCGCCGCCATGTGCGGACAGCGGTCATCGACGGCCACGATGCCGGCCGGGGTGTGGGCGATCAGGACGTCGAGGTCGCCGTGACTGATCCGGCGCATCGCGCCCTCCGGCGTGTCGGCCAGCGACCCGCCGTCGACGAACTCGGCATCGGCGGTCCCGGGCGCCGTGAGCTCGACCGGGAACGCGGCAGCGATGGGGAAGGTCGGGCCGTCGATCGTCATCGACCCGATCCTACCCCGGAACACCGACGGACCACGACTGCCCGTCGGCACCCGGGTCCGGGCAGGCGTCCGCGCGTCCGCAGTGGTCAGTCGGCGGCGGGGAGGGCCGGCCGCCCGGCCTCCGTCGGCGTCGACGCCTCGGCGGCGGCCGTTGCCGGGGCTGGGTTCCGGCTCCGGAGCGACAGCTCCTGCATCATCGCCGCGGCCAAGGCGGACAGGATCGCGGCCCCGACGCCGACCCAGAACGTGTTGGCCACGCCGAGGCTGAACGCCTGGTGGATGCCCGCCACGATGTTCGTGATGTACGGCGCGATCGCCGGCGCGGCGGGTCCGGCGTTGGCGAGGATCGACTGGCCGAGGTCGCCGGTCCCGGTGAGTCCCTGGAAGTCGACCGCTCCGGAGTTGATCGCGGCCGTGAAGTTGTCGACGAGCGGCTGGGGCGTGCCGGCGGCGGCGAGCTGCGGGCCGAGCTCCTGGAGCAGGGTGGTGCTGAAGATCGTGCCGATGATCGCGAGGGCCACAGTCCCGCCGATCTGGCGGAAGAACGTCAGGTTCGAGGTCGCGACGCCGAGCATGTTGAACGGCACCGCGTTCTGGACGATCAGGGTGAAGACCGCAAACGTCGGACCGACGCCGAGGCCGGCGATGAACATCCAGAGCCACACGACCGGCAGGGACGTGTCGGCCCGGAGTTGGGTCATCAGCAGGGTGGAGATGCCCATCAGCACGATCGCGCCGACGGTCAGCCGCTTGTACTTGCCGGTCCGGGAAACGATCAGGCCCGACCCGATCGAGCTGATGATCAGGCCGAACACCAACGGCAGGGCGGCGAGACCCGACCAGGTCGGCGTGAACCCCTGAACGATCTGGAACCAGCGGGGCAGGAAGATGATCGCGCCAAAGAACGCGAATGCGGCGAAGAATGTGGCGACCATCGAGGCCGCGTACGTCCGGTTGCGGAACAGCTGGAGCGGGACGATCGGCTCCTTCGCCCGGGTCTCGGCCCAGATGAAGAGGGCGATCCCCACGAGGGCCGCGACGATGAGGCCGCCGACGGTCGGGTCGGTCCAGTTGTACAGGCGGTGGGTTGCTGGGTCGGTCTGGCCCTTCTGGGTGAGCCCGATGAGCAGGGCGCTGATCGCGACCGTGAAGATCGCGCCGCCCAGGAAATCGAAGTTGCGCGTCGCCCGGGCCGTCTTGACCGTGGGCAGCAGCCGCCAGATGAAGAACAGCGACACGAACCCAACCGGGATGTTGACGTAGAAGATCCAGTGCCAGCCGATGTTCTCGGTCAGGAACCCGCCGACGAGCGGCCCGACGATGAACGCGATCCCGAACACGGCCCCGAAGAGGCCCTGGTACTTGCCCCGTTCGGCGGGCGTGAACAGGTCACCGATCACGGCGAGGGCGATCGGGAAGAGCGAGCCCGCGCCGACGCCCTGGATCCCCCGGAACAGGATCAGCTGGGTCATGTTCTGGCTGAGCCCGGACAGGGCGGAGCCGATCAGGAAGATGATGATTCCGATCATGAACATCGGCTTGCGGCCGTAGAGATCGGAGAGCTTGCCCCAGAACGGGACGCTGATCGTGCTCGTCAGCAGGTAGATCGTGACGGCCCAGACATAGATGTCGTTGCCGGCCAGCTGGGTGACGATGGTCGGCAGCGCGGGGCCCACGATCGTCTGGTCGAGCGCGCCGAGGAACAGCCCGAGGAGGACCGCGAACAGGACCTCCATCTTGGCCCGCTGGGACAGCCCGAGGGCCGGATCGTCTTCGAGGGTCTGCGTCTGCCCTCGCTCGGCGGGGAACGATTCCATGAGGTCCTCCTGGGGACGCTGGATGCAACCGAGGCTTGGGCCGCCCCGCGGTTCAGTGGCGGTGGGTGTGGGCGACGAGGTGGTCGGTGCCGATCTCGTCGGCGGCGGCCCGACGGAGGTCGATCGTGGCGGCGAGGACCCGCTCGAGCTGCGTGGGATCGAGCCGGCCGAGCACGGCACGCAACCGGTCCTGGCGCATCGCCTCGACCTCGTCGCGAACGCGAACGCCCTCGGCGGCCACCCGGACGAGGACGACACGCCGGTCGTCCGGGACGCGGACCCGCTCGACGATTCCGCGCTCTTCCATCCGGTCGACGAGGCCCGTGGCATTGCTCAGGGACACGTCGAGAAGGTCCGCCAGTCGGCTCATCGGCAGGTCGCCGTGATGGTCCAGCAGCCACAGGATGTGGAGGTGCGTCATGCTGATGCCGAGCTTCACCATCTTGCCGGTGCCCGAGCAGCGCAGACCGCTGATCATCTCCTGGAGCTCGAGGACGATCCGATCGAGGGTCGTGTCAGGAGCGGGTGGGGTCGGCTCAATGGTTCGCATAACACGAATAATCTAGTACCGGACAATCATCGCGTCAACCGCGACTGTCGCCGTCGCAACGATGATCGAATCCGGCCAGATCAACGGAGGAGAACGTGCGCTTCGCGCTGATGATCGAGCCCCAGCAGGGCCTGTCGTACGCCGAGCAGCTGGCGGTCGTCCAACGGGCGGAGGCGCTCGGATTCGAGTCGTTCTTCCGGTCCGACCACTACCAGAGCTTCCCGGGACCGTCCGGTGAGCCGACGACGGACGCCTGGGCGGTGCTCGCCGGCTTCGCCCGAGAGACGACGACGATCGGGCTCGGCACGCTCGTCTCGCCCGTCACGTTCCGGCCGGCCGGCCAGTTGGCGAAGGTCGTGACCACGGTCGACGAGATGAGCGGCGGTCGGGTCGAGTTCGGGCTGGGCGCCGGCTGGAACGAGCCCGAACATCGCCAGCTCGGATTGCCGTTCCCCGAGATCAAGGTTCGGGGCGACATGCTCGAGGAGCACTTCGCCGCGCTGCACGGGCTGTGGGGCGAGCCGGACGGCTGGTCGTTCGCCGGGTCGCACGTCACGATCGAGGACGCCTCGTTCCATCCCAAGCCCGTGGCCCGGCCGGGGCGGCCGACGTTCCCGGGCGGTGGCATGCGGCCGCGGCTGCTGACCGGTGGCGAGGGGTCGCCGCGCTCGATGCGGATCGCGGCCCGGTACTGCGACGAGTTCAACCTGTCCTCGACGTCACCGGACACGGCGGTTTCGAAATTCGCCGACCTGCGGGCGGCGTGCGAGGCGATCGGCCGCGACCCGGCCACGCTGGGCCGATCGGTGATGGCCGGGGTCCTGATCGGGCGCGACGAGGCGGAGCTGGCGCGCCGGAAGGACGCGCTGCTGGCTGCATTCGGCAACGAGGCCGGCGGCGACGAGTGGATCGATGCCCGCCAGCCGCGCTGGGTGATGGGCACCCCGGGTCAGGCCCGGGCGATGGTGGCGCGCTTCGCCGAGGCCGGCGCCGAGCGGATCATGCTCCAGGATTTCCTGCCCCGGGACCTCGACATGATCGACCTGATGGCCGAGGCCCTGTTCTAGTCGTTTGGCGCGCGGGCGGCCCGTCAGCCCGCCGCTTCGGCCGCCGCCAGGTAGACCGGGTCGTCGCGCCGGATCAGGTCGGGGTTCGTGCCCCGGACCCGGGCGATCCGCTCGGTCAGCAGC
>JALYPW010000159.1 GCA_030856145.1 Chloroflexota bacterium
TAGCCGTTCGCGCCGTGGACCTGGATCGCGTCCAGCGCGGACTGGACGGCGTGCTCGGTCGCGTGCCACTTCGCGAGCGAGGTCTCGCGCGTGTTGCGGAGCCCCTGGTTCTTCAGCCACGCCGCGCGCCAGACGAGGAGCCGGCCCATCTCGGTCCCGGCCGACATCTTGGCGAGCATCTGCTGGACGAGCTGGTGGCGACCGATCTCCTGGCCGAACGTCTCGCGCTCGTGGGCGTACTTCAGCGACGCGTCGAGGCACGCCTGGGCGAGCCCGACGGCGCCGGCGGCGACCGTGAACCGGCCCTGGTCGATCGCGCTCATCGCGATCAGGAAGCCCTCGCCCTCCTCGCCGATCCGGTGCTCGACCGGGACAGTGCAGTCGTCGAGGTTGATCAGCCCGGTGTTGCCGGCCCGGATCCCGAGCTTGCCGTGGAGGGTTCCCGTCGAGAGCCCGGCCATCCCGCGCTCGAGGAGGAAGGCCGTGACGCCGCGCCAGCCCTTCGAGCGATCGACCGACGCGAACACGAGGAAGTGGTCGGCCAGGTCGGCCAAGCTGATCCAGATCTTCTGGCCGTTGAGTCGGTACGACTCGCCATCGCGCCGGGCGGTCGTGGCCAGGTTCGCCGCATCCGTGCCAACGCCCGGCTCCGTCAGGCCGAATGTCGCGAGCTTTTCGCCCTTTGCCTGCGGCACCAGCCAGCGGGTCTTCTGCTCGTCGGTTCCCCACTGGAGGAGGGCCAGCGAGTTCAGTCCGACGTGGACGCTCTGGACGACCCGGAACGCCGTATCGGCCCGCTCGAGCTCCTCGCACAGGATCGCGAAGCTGACGTAATCCATCCCGGCGCCGCCCCACGCCTCGGGGATCGGCGCACCGAGGAAGCCCTGCTCGGCCATCTTCGCGAAGAGCTCGCGGTGGACCTCGCCTTTCTCGTCCCATTCTCGGATGTGGGGCAGGATCTCGGCCTCGGCGAACGCCCGGGCGGCCTGCTGGACGAGGCGATTCTCGTCGCTGAGCGTGAAGTCGACCATGGCCGAATGCTAGCCGTCGACCGGCCAGGGTGTCGGCTCGTTGCAAGCCCGACAGGCGATCCACCAGCGATCCGCCGGGAAGGGCCCTGCGAACCTGTCTCGATGATGGTTCTCGATCGCGCAATGCCCATGACGGAGCCGGCCGCCCCGCACTGGCGCCGTCGCGTCGCGGACCTCGCGATCGTCGCGACACCGCTTGTCGTTGGCGGCGTCAGCAGCATCTTCACCATGGACGGACTGCGCATCTGGTACCGAACCATCGAACGGCCCGAGTGGAACCCTCCGGACTGGGTGTTCGGGCCGGTCTGGACGACCCTGTACGTCATGATGGGCGTCGCCCTCCTCCAGGTCGTGCGCTCGGATCGCTCCCGTGCCGCCCGCCGCGTGGCAATGGGCCTGTTCGCCGTGCAGCTCGTCCTGAATTTCGGTTGGTCATGGATCTTCTTCACGAACCACGACCTCTTTGGGGCGCTCGTCGGGATCCTCGCCCTGTGGCTGGCCATCGCCGCCACCATCGTCGCGTTCGGACGGGTGCGGACGAGCGCCGCTGCCCTTCTCCTCCCGTATCTGGCGTGGACGTCGTTCGCGACCATCCTGACGGCGACGATCTGGTCGCTGAACCGCTGACCTGACGCCCGAACTCGGGCCGCCGACGTCCGCGGCCGCTGGCATACTCGGTCGATGACCGATGCCGCCCCCGCCCAAGCCCTGCCGGCCGACCTGGCCACCGTCGCCGACCATCTGACACCTGTCCTCGGCCGTTACTTCGAGCGGAGCTGGAGCCGCGGCGAGGGGCATCGCCTGTACGACACGCGCGGCAACGCCTACCTCGACTTCGCGAACGGGATCGCGGTCACGGCGCTCGGCCACCACCACCCGCGGGTCACGGCCGCGATCCACGCCCAGGTCGATCGCCTGATCGGGCCGACCGGTGCGATCGGCTATGCCGAGCCCGTCGTCCGCCTCGCCGACATGCTGACCGCGACCCTCCCCGACCCCATCGACAGCGTGATGTTCCTGAACTCGGGCTCCGAGGCGATCGACGGCGCGCTGAAGCTCGCCCGGCGGGTGACCGGTCGGCCCGGCATCGTCGCGTTCCGCGGCGGCTTCCACGGGCGGACGTTCGGAGCGACGTCGGTGACCACGTCGTCGCTCAACTATCGAACCGGGTACGAGCCCCTCCTGCCGGGCGTGTACTTTGCCCCCTATCCCGCGGCGTATCCGGACTTCGACGGCGACGAGGAGCGGGCGTCCGAGGCCTGCCTCGCGATCCTCGGCTCACTGATGGAGACCATCATCGCGCCATCGATGGTCGGCTCGATGCTGATCGAGCCCGTCCGCGGCGAAGGCGGCTACAACCCGGCGCCAGCCTCCTTCCTGCGCGGCCTGCGCCGGATCTGCGACGAACACGGGATCCTGCTGATCGCGGACGAGGTCCAGACCGGCTTCGCCAGGACCGGCCGGATGTGGGGCTTCGAACACGCGGCGATCGTGCCCGACGTGGTCGTGATGGCCAAGGCGATCGCGAACGGCCTGCCGCTCTCGGCGATCGCCACGTCGCGGGCACTCATGGATCGCTGGGGCAAGAGCGCTCACGGCTCGACGTACGGCGGCAATCCGGTGGCGTGCGCCGCGGGCGTGGCCGTCCTGGAGACGATCGCCGACGAGCGTCTCATCGAGAACGCCGGCGTCCGTGGCGCGGAGCTCCAGGCGGGCCTCGCCCGGATCGCGGCGGAGGAGCCGCGGATCGGCGACGTCCGCGGCCAGGGCCTGATGGTCGGCGTCGAGTTCGTGAAGGATCGCGACACGCGCGAGCCGGACGGGGCGTTGGCCAAGGCGGCGATCGCAAAGGCGGCCGACCTGGGCCTGCTCCTGCTGACCTGCGGCAACCAGGGCCAGACCATCCGCTGGATTCCCCCGATCGACGTGACCGCGGCCGAGATCAGCGAAGCGGTCGAGATCTTCGGGGAGACGCTCCGCACCGTCTGACGGATCGATCCGCCTCGCGTCATTCACGACCAACGGTCGGCCACTGGCCACGTTCCGGGCGGCGACTCTGCGCCGAGACCGTGGACGACGCCGAGCTCCGGACGTGGCGAAGCGCCCGTCGCAGTCGGACGAGCGCCTCGTGGATGATCGGGTTGCGGCAGGACGGCGCGAAACGCCGCCCGATCAGCGATCGATCAGCGGGTAAAGAACGCGGTCAGCGGTTCTGGGTGAGGAACTTCATCACGTCGTCGAGCCGGAAGCGACGGTCGCCCCGCTTGCAGACGCGATAGAAGGGCAGCTCGCCGCGATCGCCGAGGCGCTTCACCGTATTGACGTGGAGATGCAGCATGTCCGCGACCTCGGTCGCAGTGAGCATCGGTCCGAGTTCGTTGACGGCCATGGACCCCATGTGGTCGTTGCCTCTCTGTGAATGTCTCGTGGCGTCCGCACCCGTGGGGTGGCCGGAGGTGGAGTGCGGCTCGCTGATGGGCGGAGCGTAGAGGTGAGGGGCGTGGGTCGCCAAGCCGTACTTTGGGCTAGTCGCTGGTACCACGGTGAGGTCCGTTGACAGACGCGGCGGCCGCATGAGGACGCGCCGACTTGCGCTCGTCTCAGGACGCTCTCATCCGACGGATCGACTGTGATCGCCGAACCCGACCGTGGGTCGTCTCCCTCGTCCGATCCACGGCCGGGACTCTCCCCGTCCCGTTTCTGGCACGATTCACCCACCACCGCGACCAGGCCGCGACCAACCCCGAGGTTCCGCCCGATGAAGATCCTCCTCGTCGAGGACGACGAGCGCCTCAGCCGATCGCTGGCCCGCCTCCTCGAGCAGGATCGCCACAACGTCGAAGTCGCGCCCGACGGTGAGACCGGCGTCGACATCGCCCTCGGCGAGAACGGAATTGACGTGGTGATCCTCGACCTCGGCCTGCCCGACATCTCCGGCCTCGAGGTGGCCCGCCGGATCCGGCGCGAGAAGCGCGACCTCGCGATCCTGATGCTGACCGCCCGCGACACCGTGAACGACCGGGTCAACGGTCTCGATTCGGGCGCCGACGACTACGTCGTGAAGCCGTTCTCGTACGACGAGCTGGCAGCTCGCCTGCGTGCCCTGGCCAGGCGCGCCGAGGGAGCCGCGCGCCGTCCGGAGCCCAGGCTGGTCGCCGGCCCGATCTCGCTCGACGAGGCGGCCCGGACAGTGACGGTCCACGAGAAGACGGTTGACCTGAGCCCGCGCGAGTTCTCGCTTCTCGAGTCGCTCCTGCGCCATCCCGGCCAGGCGCTCAGTCGCGACCAGCTCCTCGACCAGGCCTGGCCGTTCGGGGTGGCGGTGACGCCGAACGCGGTCGATGCCTACGTCCACTATCTCCGGACCAAGCTCGGTTCGGAGGGCGACCGGATCGAGACCGTTCGCGGGGTGGGGTACCGTCTGAACAATGCCTGACGGAGCCGCGACGCCACTCGACGGCGACCCGGCC
>JALYPW010000165.1 GCA_030856145.1 Chloroflexota bacterium
TCCCCGTATACGGCGGCGATCGAGGCCGCCGGGATCGAGATCGCGAGCGAACATGCCGCGGCCCATGTCACGCGCTCTCCGGCTCCGGACCGCCTGGCGGCCACAAAGGCTCTGACCGCCATCGACCCCGACCATCCGGAGCTCGTCGCCGCACGGACGGCCGGGATCCCGATCGAGCCGTGGCAGCAGGTGATCGCGGACGCCGCGCTCGGGAAGACGCTCGTGGGCGTCGCCGGGACCCACGGCAAGAGCACGTCGGCGGGCTGGCTCGTCCACGTCCTCCATGCCGCCGGCGTCGATCCGTCCGCGTTCGTCGGGGCGCTCCTTCCGGCGTCGATCAGCGGCGGCATCCCGGCGACGGCCCGACGCGGCGCGGGGCCCGCGTTCGTGGTCGAGGCGGACGAGTACGCCGGCAACTTCGACGCGTACCGGCCGGCGATCGCGATCGTGACCTCGGCCGAGTGGGACCACCCTGACGTGTTCGCCGACGAGGCAGCGGTGATCGCGGCCTTCGAGGGCTGGCTGCGGGCAGCTGCGCTGGACGCCGGCCGTCTCGACCATCCGGCGCCGATCGCCGTCGTCAACGTCGCGGATCGCGGTGCGGCAGCCTTGGCCGAGCGGCTCCGCGACTGGCCCGGGACGATCGTCGCGACGGCCCTCGTCGACGCCGACGGACCGCGCGCGGCCACCTTCGCCCGGGGGATCGCCGAGCAATACGCAACCGCTCGTGGACCGGCTCGGGCGCTGCTCGGCCGGATCGTGGCCAGCGAGCCCGACGCCACGACGCTCGAGCTCCACGGCCTGGATGACCTGCGCGGCTCGCTCCTCTCGCGCCTCCCGACGGCCGGTCGCCACAACGCCGCGAACGCGCTCGGCGTCGCCGGGGCGGCGGCGAGCCTGGGCATCGGCCCCGAGGCGATCGTGTCCGGGCTCGCGTCGTTCGGCGGGGTCGGGCGACGGCTGGAGCGCAAGGGTGAGGTCGGCGGCGTGGTCGTGTTCGACGACTACGGCCACCACCCGACCGCGATCCGGGTGACCCTCGCTGCCGTCCGTCAGCGAGCCCCCGGCCGGCGCGTGTGGGCCGTGTACGAACCGCTGACCTACCACCGCACGGCGGCCCTGTTCGACGAGTTCGCCGCGGTCCTCGCCGAGGCCGACGCGGTTGCGATCGCCGACATCTGGGCTGGCCGCGACCCGGACACGACGATCGCGTCGGCCGCCGGTCTGGCCAGCGCGATCGCCCTGCGCAACCCCGCGATTCTGGTCGCGGCGCCGGGCTCGGTCGAGGAGACAGCCGCCTGGCTGGCCGGCGAGGTCCGCAGGGGCGATGCCGTGCTCGTCATGGGCGGCGGCCGCAGCTACCGGATCGGGGAGCTGTTGCTCGAAGCCCTCGCCGCCCGCTGATCGACCGTTCGGGCATACTTGGACCTCATCCGGATCGCGCGCCAGCCGCCGCGCCGCCGATCGCCGTACTGCAGGGAGGCCCATGGCCGGAGACGTGTCCTTCGACGTCGTCAGCGACTTCGACGAGCAGGAGCTGCGCAATGCCCTCGACCAGGTCCGCCGCGAGGTCGGCCAGCGGTTCGACTTCAAGGGCGTGACCGTCGAACTCGAGCAGTCCAAGGACGAGCTCGTCCTCGTGACCGACGACGAGCACAGGGCCGCCGCGATCAAGGACCTGATCGAATCGAAGGCGGTCCGCCGCAACCTGTCGCTGAAGATCTTCGACTGGGGCAAGGTCGAGCCGTCCGGTGGCAACAAGGTCCGCCAGGCGATCACCCTCCGGCGCGGCCTGAACGACGAGCTGGCGAAGAAGCTGAGCAAGCTGATCCGCGAGGAGTTCCCGAAGGTCAAGCCGCAGATCCAGGGCGATGCGGTCCGGGTCTCGGGCAAGAGCCGGGACGAGCTCCAGAAGGTCATCGGCCGGCTGCGCGAGCTCGAGGACGTCCCGGTTCCGCTCCAGTTCGAGAACTACCGGTAGCCAGCCGATGATGCCGGGCGCCCGCTATGCGCGGATTCTGATGATCATCGTGGCCGTGGTCGTGACTGCCGCGCTGGTCATCGGCGTCATCGCCGCGCCGATTACGCCCTGATGGCCGACGAGCGCACGGAGTCGAGCCCCGACGCGGGCCTCGACGAGCGCACGGATCCGGCCGCCGAGCTGGAGCCGATCGCGCCTCGAGTTCCGGAGCCCGCTCCCGAGACCGAACCAGAGCTTGACGCTCCCGAGC
>JALYPW010000219.1 GCA_030856145.1 Chloroflexota bacterium
GCCCCGGGCCGTGCCCCGGATCGTGCCCCCGCCCGCCGCCCGGATCGTGCCCCCGCCCGCGCGGCGGGATCGATTTCGCCATCTGACCATGGCGCGCGCGTTAGCCACGAACTCGCTGGCGAGACCGGGCCGAACGAGGCGATTGTTAGCCTCTGGCGGCAAATTCTCTCCGCTTCGAGGTCTCCACAGTCCTGCCGAGGACGGCCGAGCGCGCCCAACGCGCGCCCGGTGCGCGTATGGCGATTCCGCGGCGACCCGCGAGACCGCGGCGACCCGCGAGACCGCCGCGTCCCGCGACGCCGGGGCGCTGGCACTCGCCACGCGACGAGCGAGCACGCGTGCCGTCACTCCGTCTTCACCGCATGACCGCCGAATTCATTGCGGAGCGCCGCCAGCACCTTCGCTCCGTACGAGTCGTCCTGGCGAGAGCGGAACCGGGTCAGGAGCGACAGGGTGATGATCGGGGCGGGAACGTCGTGGTCGATCGCCTCCTGGACCGTCCAGCGGCCCTCGCCCGAGTCGGCGACGAAGCCCTTGAGGTGCTCGAGGTCCTGGCCGTTTGCGGTGAACGCCCGGCCGAGCAGCTCCAGGAGCCACGACCTGACCACAGATCCCTGCATCCAGAGGTTCGAGATCGCGGCCAGGTCGAGCGGATACGACGAGGCGTGCATGATCTCGAAGCCCTCGGCGTAGGCCTGCATCAGGCCATACTCGATGCCGTTGTGGACCATCTTCACGTAGTGGCCGGCGCCAGCCCCGCCGACGTGGAGGTAGCCGCCCTCGGGGGCGAGCGACGTGAAGATCGGCTCGAGCGGCTTCACGGCCGTTTCATCGCCGCCGACCATCAGGCAGTAGCCGACCTGGAGGCCCCAGATCCCGCCCGACGTACCGGCGTCGACGTAGTTGATGCCCTTCGCGGCGAGCTCGACGTGACGGCGCTGGTCGTCGTGGAAGTTCGTGTTGCCGCCGTCGATGATCGTGTCGCCGGGCTCGAGGTGCTCCATCAACTCCGAGATCTGGGCCTCGGTCGCGTCGCCGGCCGGGACCATGATCCAGACGGCGCGCGGCTTCTCGAGCTTCGAGACGAGCTCCTCGATCGAGTACGAGCCGAGCGCGCCCTCGCCCTCGATCTCCTTGGTCTTCTCCGGCGTCCGGTTGTAGGCGACGACCTCGTGGCCGTCGCGCAGGAGGCGCCGGACCATGTTCGCGCCCATCCGGCCGAGACCGACGAAACCGATCCGCATTGCGTGTTGCCCTCCGTGGTCGATTGATTCGGGTCGACGGCTGCCCGGGTGGGTCCGCGTCATCGAGGTGTCAGCCTGCTGAGAGTGCCTCCCGCAGGGCCAGTTCGAGGGCGACGAGTCCGCGCTCGACGTCGCCAAGGTGGACGCGCAGGATCGGCAGGTCGTGCGCTTCGATGGCCGCGAAATCGCCTTCCGCCTGAGCATCGATCAGCCGGCCGAACGTGTACGGCCAGCCCGCGATCGGGCGGTCGACGGGATGGTCGGATGTCAGCTGGAGGAACCAGCCCGTGTCCGGCCCGCCCTTGTGGAGCTGGCCGGTCGAGTGCAGGAAGCGCGGGCCGTAGCCGGCGGTCGTCGCGCAGCGCGTGGCGTCGCGGAGGACGGTCCGAACCCGATCGAGCGCGGCGTCTGCGGCGGGCGACGGCGCGATGAAGGCCTGGATCGCGAGATAGGCGTTGGGCTTGCGCCGGGCGAGATGGCGGGCGAGCTCGCCGACCACCGTGCCGTCACCCGCGGTCAGGCGCAGAGGCGCATCGCCGTGGAGGGTCAAGCGGGACGCCTCGTCGGGCGCGAGGGCGGCCGGGGCGGGCGGCGGGGCCTCGCCGGACTCGGCTGCGGCCAGCACCGAGCGGGTCAGGTTCTTGGCCTCCTCGACATTGGGCTGGTCGAAGGGGTTGATCCCGATGATCCGCCCGGCGATGGCCGTGGCGTACTCCCAGAGCAGCAGCTGCCCGCCGAGCGGCCCGGAGATCGCGGCTGCGAAGCCGGAGGCCGGCTCCGCGGACTGCTGATC
>JALYPW010000242.1 GCA_030856145.1 Chloroflexota bacterium
ATGATCATCCTCGCGCTCTACGTCGGGATCGCGATCGCCATCCTCGCGGTCGGGCTGGCCATTGGTATCCTCGTGTCCGGCCGGATCACGCGCTGGCTGGATCGCGCCGACGAGGACCCCGATGACCGCTGAGCCGCACACCGCCGCCGCAGCCGACACGTCGACCGCAGACCCCGCGATCGCGGCGCTGACGTTCGACGATGCCTTCGCCGAACTCCGAGCGGTCGTGGCGGAGCTCGAGGCCGGCGGCCTCGCCCTCGAGGAGACGATCGCCCGAACCGAGCGTGCCGTCGCCCTCCAGCGTCACTGCGAGAAGCTCCTCGGCGCAGCCGAGCTACGCGTCCGCCAGCTGATCAACCGGCCCGGCGGCGGGCTCGAGGCACGTGACATCGCCGCCGACGAGGCGTCAGACGCCTGACCGAACGGATCGCCTGCTCAGCCTGGCCCCGGATCGATGTTGTGGTTGAACCGGAAGACATTCTCCGGGTCGTATCTCAGCTTCACCGCCACGAGTCGGTTCCAACGCTCGTCGGCAAAGGCCGCCCGAACCCGATCGGGTGTTTCCTCCGTCGAGTAGTTCACGTAGCCGGCGCCGGTCAACGACGAGCTCGTGAGGCCGTCCGCGGTTCGGCGAGCCCAGTCGCGCAGCACATCGTCGTCGGCCGGATTCTCCCAGATCGCGAGGGCCGACACGTTCCAGCGCGCCTCACGCTGGCCGAACGCTGCGCCACCGGCGGGTTCGCTCCGGGCGCGTCCGGTGATCGCCTCGAGGAGCATGAACGACGGCCCGGCCGGCGCCGTCTCCATCGCGATCACTGCGGCTTCGATCGCAGCGGCATCGAGATCCCGGACGAAGTGCCCCTTCCAGTAGTGGCGCAGCCCGAACGGAAGTTTGCCGGTCCGACCCTGCAGCTCCTGATAGGTCGCCGGCTTCATCCCGCCCGCGGCGCCGGGGATCGAGCGCAGCGGTCCGAGGAAGTCCTCGGCATCGTCCGCCGAGCCCTGGAAGGCGAGCACGACGCGGACCACCGGCGGCGCAGTCGTCGGATCCGGCGCGACCCCGTCGACGAGGTCGACCGTGGGCCCGACGACGAAGATGTTCGCCTCGGGTGGCGCCGACCGGGCGAGCGCGGCGGTCGCGGCAAGAGCCTGACGGGCGTGGGCGAGGGGCACTGAGATTGCGCCCATCTGGAGCGGACCGAGGGGATGGATCGCGAAGACGAACTCGGTCACGACGCCGAAGTTGCCGCCACCACCGCGGAGCGCCCAGAGCAGCTCCGGGTCGCCGTTCGGGCCAGCGATCACCACGCTGCCGTCGGCTGTGACCATCTCGGCCGCAACCAGGTTGTCGCAGGTGAACCCGTGCGTCCCCATCAGGTAGCCGATCCCCCCGGTGAGCGTCAGGCCGCCGATCCCGGTGTCGCCGAATGTGCCGCCCGTCGTGGCCATGCCGTGGGCGACCGTCGCTGGATCGACGTCGTCCCACAACGCGCCGCCACCGGCCCGAGCCAGCCGTCGCTCGGGATCGACATCCACCCCGCGCATCCCGCGCAGATCGACGACGAGCGCGCCGTCGGCCAGGCCGTGACCCGCGACGCTGTGACCACCACCGCGGATCGCGATCGGCAGGCCGGCCGCCCGCGCAGCCAGAACAGCGGCCACGACATCGGCGGTCGAGGCGCAGGTCACGATTGCGGCAGGCCGCTTGTCGATCATCCCGTTGAAGGAGATTCGGGCCTGGTCGTACCCGGCATCATCGGGCAGCAGGGCGTCGCTCGGCACCTTGTTGCGTGACACCGCGGCGGCGTTCGTCATGGATGAGACTCCTGCGCGACTTGGGGCCGATAGACTACGACGTCGTGATCGTCAGGAAACGTGCTACGTTGGCCGTGCACGTTCCGCCCGGAACGATCCGGCGCGGCGCCCAGCACGAATCCCCGGAAGGCGCGACCATCCGCGCAGACCGCAAACGACCCCAGGGAGCTCCGAACTCGCGTGCCGATCCAACCGATCCTTCCGACCCTGACCGGGCCCGCCGACCTGCGCGGCCTCACCGAGACGCAGCTCGCGCAGCTCGCGGCCGAGATCCGCGAGACCATCATCGCGACGGTGTCCACGACGGGCGGCCATCTCGGCAGCAGCCTTGGCGTGGTCGAGCTGACGATCGCGCTCCACCGCCTCCTCGAGTCGCCGCGCGACCGGATCGTCTGGGACACGGGTCACCAGGCCTATCCCCACAAGCTCCTGACCGGACGCTTCGAGCGATTCGGGACGCTCCGTGCCCTTGGCGGTGTCGGCGGCTTCCCGCGTCGGAGCGAGTCAGAGCATGACGTGTTCGACGGGGGCCATGCCGGGACCGGCCTCTCGATCGGGCAGGGCCTCGCCACCGCCCGCGACCTGCGCAAGAGCGGCGAGCGGATCGCGGTCGTCGTCGGGGATGCGGCGATCACGAGCGGCCTGAGCCTGGAGGCCCTCAACGACATCGGCCAGCGCAAGACGCAGCTCCTGATCGTCCTCAACGACAACGAGATGTCGATCAGCCCGACCGTTGGGGGACTCTCGAAGTACCTCAGCCAGATCAAGCTGTCAGGGACCTGGCAGTCGAGCAAGACCGCATACGACGAACTCGTCGGGCGGATCCCGGCGGTCGGCCCCACGGTCAAGGAGCTCAGCCAGCGCCTCCGCGCGTCGGTCGTGAACTTCGCCCAGGACGGCCGGCTGTTCGAGGACCTCGGGATCACGTACATCGGGCTGGTCCCGGGTCACGACCTGAAGGCGCTCCTGTCGACGTTCCAGCAGGCGCTCGAGCTCAAGGGTCCGGTCGTCGTCCATGTCCGGACCCAGAAGGGCCGCGGCTTCCGGCCCGCCGAGGCCGACCAGATCGGCTTCCACGGGGCTGCCCTGCCGCCGATCGCCCTGCCGTCCGCGCCAGCGACGGCCAAATCGGCCCGGGCGGAGGAGTCGTCGACCGCAGGTCGGGCCCCGAAGCCGCCCCGGACGATGCCGACCGAGACGATGGCCGACGATGCCGCCCCTGCGTCGGCCGTCGCGAAACCGGCCAAGAATCCGAACTACACCGCGGTGTTCGCCAAGCAGCTGATCGATCAGGCCCGGACCGACCCCCGGATCGTGGCGATCACGGCCGGGATGCCGACGGGGACCGGCCTATCGACGTTCCAGGCGGAGTTCCCCGACCGCTTCATCGACGTCGGGATCGCCGAGCAGCATTCCGTTGCCCTGGCGACCGGTCTCGCGATGGGCGGCATGCGGCCGGTCGTCGCGCTCTACTCGACGTTCCTCCAGCGCGCCTTCGACCAGACGGTCCACGACGTCTGCCAGAACGACCAGCCGGTCCTGATCGCGGTCGACCGGGCGGGGCTCGTCGGTGAGGATGGGACGAGTCATCAGGGGATGTTCACCCTGCCCGCCCAGCGCCAGTTGCCGAACCTCGTGATCGCCAGCCCGAAGGATGAGCAGGAGCTCCGTTCGCTGCTCCTGACCGCGTTCGGCCAGGCGAAGCCGTTTGCCCTCCACTACCCGCGTGACCCGGGCTTCGGGCTCCCGGCCGTCGAGCCGGCGCTGATCACGGTCGGATGCGGCGAGGTCCTGCGCGAGGGCGCGGATCTGCTCTTCGTCGGCTTCGGGCCGATCGTCGCCCGGGCCGTCGAGGCGGCCGACCTCCTTGCCGGCGACGGCTGGTCGGTCGGGGTCGTCAACGCCCGATTCGCCAAGCCGCTGGATCGCGACCTGATCGTCGCCCAGGCACGCGGCAAGCGCCTCGTCGTGACGTTCGAGGAGAGCGTTGTGACCGGCGGGTTCGGTTCCGGCGTCCTCGAGGCGCTCGAAGAGGCGCGCCTGGCCGAACCGGCCCTGCGCGACGTGCCGGTCCGGGTCCTGGGCATTCCCGGTGACGCATTCGTGGACCACGGGTCCGTGGCGGACCTTCGCCACCTCTTGCGGCTCGATCCAGCCGGCCTGGCGGATCAGGTGCGCGAGACGCTGACCGCGATCGGTGCGGCGCCGAGCTCAGCCCCGGTC
>JALYPW010000250.1 GCA_030856145.1 Chloroflexota bacterium
ACAACGTCGCGCCGCTGGCCCTGCCGAGCGCGAGCCCGTCAGCCTCGACGGTGGCCAGTGCCGGCGGCGGGTCGGCCGGACCGTCGGGCGCGGCCCCGTCGCTCGTCACCGCGTCGGGCTCCGCGATCGACGCGGCGGCCATTCCGGGAACGTGGACGATCGGCGCGGAGTCGGTCGTCGGCTATCGCGTCCGGGAGCGGCTTGCCAACCTGTCGGCGGACAGCGACGCGGTCGGCCGGACGGACCAGATCACGGGTTCCGCGACGTTGACCGGGTCGGGGACGGGCCTGACGGTCACGGCGGCCGACTTCAGCGTCGACATGACCACGATCACGAGCGACCGCTCGATGCGCGACAACCGCCTCCGGACCGACGGGATCCAGACGGACTCGTTCCCGACGTCCACGTTCACCCTCACCGCGCCCGTCGCCGTCCCGGCCGAAGCCACGAGCGGCGCCCAGGTCGACGTGACCCTGCGCGGTGACCTGACCCTCCACGGCGTGACGAAGACCGTCGACATCCCCGCCAGGGCCCAGATCAGCGGTGGCCTGATCCAGATCGCAGGCTCGCTCGCGTTCCCGTTCAGCGACTTCGGGATCAACCCGCCCAACGTGGGCGGCTTCGTGACGGTCGAGGACAACGGCACGCTCGAGTTCCTGGTCAACCTCACGAAGGGCTGATCGGAACCGTGCCTATCGACGGGTGGTGCAGGGCACGCACCCTATACTGATCGTCCCATGCGATTTCTCTCCCGTTTCGTCGACTCGAACGACCGCGAGATCCGACGTATCCAGCCCCTGGTCGACGAGATCAACGAGCTCGAGGCCGAAATCGCGGCCCTCTCCGACGAGGCGATCCGGGCGCGCTTCCAGCTCATCCGCGAGGAGATCCACGAGGCGGCCATCCCCGGCGACCCGACCGAGGAGGAGCTGACCCACCCCGACCTCGAGCGCCGCCGCGAGATGGCCAAGGCCCGTCACAAGCGGGAGCAGGCGGCCCTCCAGGAAGCCCTCGACGAAGTCCTCCCGGACGTCTTCGCGATGGGCCGCGAGGCGATGAAGCGGACGCTCGGCATGCGTCACTTCGACGTCCAGCTGATGGGCGGCATGGTCCTCCACCAGGGGAAGATCGCCGAGATGAAGACGGGCGAGGGCAAGACCTTCGTCCCGACCCTGGCCGCGGCCCTCAACTCGCTGACCGGCCGGGGCGTCCACGTCGTCACCCCCAACGACTACCTCGCCAGGCGCGATCCCCAGTGGATGGGCCCGGTCTTCCACTTCCTCGGGATCAGCCTGGGAATGATCACCCACGACGAATCGTTCGTGTTCGAGCCCGGCTACCCGACATCCGACGAGCGCCTGATCAACCTCCGGCCGGTCAGCCGCACGGATGCCTACGCGGCCGACGTCACCTACGGCACGAACAACGAGTTCGGGTTCGACTACCTCCGCGACAACATGGTCACCGAGCTCGCGGACCGGGTCCAGCGCGGGCAGTCCTACGCGATCGTCGACGAAGTCGACAACATCCTGATCGACGAGGCCCGGACGCCGCTGATCATCAGCGGCCAGGCCGAGGAGTCGGGCGACCTGTATTACACGTTCGCCCGGCTCGTCCCGAAGCTCCAGGGCCGGCCCGAGGGCGCCGAGGAGGGCGGCGACTACTTCGTCGACCTGAAGGACAAGGCCGTCTCGCCGACAGAGGAGGGCGTCGACAAGATCGAGAAGCTCGTCGGGGTCGAGAACCTGTACGACGCCGACCCGCGCCTCGCCCGCCACTTCGAGCAGGCGCTCCGGGCCCACGCCCTGTACAAGCGCGACCGCGACTACATCGTCAAGGACGGCGAGATCGTCATCGTCGACGAGTTCACCGGGCGCCAGATGCCCGGCCGGCGCTGGTCGGAGGGCCTCCACCAGGCGGTCGAGGCCAAGGAGGGCCTGCGCGTCCAGCGCGAGTCGGTGACGCTCGCCACGATCACATTCCAGAACTACTTCCGGATCTACGACAAGCTCGCGGGCATGACCGGCACGGCGATGACCGAGGCCGAGGAGTTCCACAAGATCTACCAGCTCGAGGTTGTCGCGATCCCGACCCACCGCGACATGGTCCGGGAGGACGAGGCAGATCTCGTGTTCCGCAACGAGCTCGGCAAGTTCAACGCCCTGATCGACGAGGTCGCCGAGATGAACGAGGCCGGCCGACCCGTCCTCGTCGGCACCGTCAGCGTCGAGAAGTCCGAGATCCTTTCGACCATGCTCCAGCGGCGCGGGATCAAGCACGAGACGCTCAACGCGAAACAGCACGAGAAGGAATCGGGAATCGTCGCCCAGGCCGGCCGGACCGGAGCGATCACGATCGCGACGAACATGGCCGGCCGTGGGACCGACATCCTCCTCGGCGGCAACCCGGCGGGCCTCGCCTCGGACCTGCTCCACCAGCGCGGCCTGAATCCCGCCGAGGTCGACAAGGCCACGTACGACGCCGCCCTCGCCGAGGCCAAGCTCGTCACCGAAGTCGACCACGAGAAGGTCGTCGGAGTCGGCGGGCTGCACATCATCGGCACCGAGCGCCACGACAGCCGCCGGATCGACAACCAGCTCCGCGGCCGAGCTGGCCGCCAGGGCGACCCCGGCTCGTCGCGCTTCTACCTGTCCCTCGAGGACGACCTGATGAAGCGCTTCGCGTCGGACCGGGTGGCCGGGCTGATGGAGCGGATGGGTCTCGAGGACGACATGGCGATCGAGAGCCGGCTCGTCAGCAAGACGATCGAGAGTGCCCAGTCCCGGGTCGAGGGCTTCAACTTCGACATGCGCAAGCGCGTCGTGGAGTTCGACGACGTGATCAACCGCCAGCGCGAGACGATCTACGCCGAGCGCAACAGGGTCCTCCGCAACGAGGACCTGACCGAGACCGTCCGGGGCTTCCTCGATGACGAGATCCAGGCCCTCGTCGCCGACCACCTGACCGCCGAATCGCCCGACGACTGGGGCATCGAGGCGCTCGCCGCCGCTCTCAAGGCCATGGGCCTCGACGACGCGGGCACGACCGAGGACGAGCTCTGGGACATCGGCAGCCGCGACGAGATCCTCGAGCATCTGCTGGGCCTGGCCGACGACCGGCTGGCCGCCCGTTCGGCCGAGATCGGCGAGACCGACTGGAGCCTCGTCGAGCGCCACGTCCTGCTCCGGACGATCGACTCGCTGTGGGTCGAGCACCTGACCGAACTCGACGACATGCGCCGCGGGATCGGTCTGCGTGGCTACGCCCAGCAGGACCCTCTCAACGAGTTCAAGCGCGAGGCCTTCCAGCTCTACGACGAACTGCGCGGGCTCATCCGCCACGGCGTTGCAAGTTCGATCTTCCGGGTGACCGTCACGCGTCAGCCGCCGGTGCCCGAGGG
>JALYPW010000252.1 GCA_030856145.1 Chloroflexota bacterium
GGCGTGCCTCGCGCTCCCGGATGACCGCCCGCTCGCGGTCGTCGCGGCGATCGCCCGCGGCGGCTCCGCGCTGCTCGTGGCGCATCCAGCCGGCCAGGATCGCGGCCAGCGCCGCGAGGAACAGGACGTCGCCACCGAGCCACATCAGGCTACCCGCGATCTGTTGATCCTCGAGCGGGCTCGGGCCCCAGGTGCGCCCGAGCGATGCGTAGTGGTCGTACAGCGGGACCCCCGATCCCAGGATCGTGACCGCCAGGAACGTGTTCTGGGGCATCTGGAGGAAGACGTACATCAGGCGAACGGGGTAGGCCATCCGCCACGGACTGGGGTCGAGGCCGACCGCCGGCCACCAGAAGAGCAGCCCCGCGCCGAGGTACAGGGCGTGCTCGAGGTCGTGGACGAGCGGGTCCTCGAGCGAAGCGTCGAACAGGGGCGAGAAGTGGGAACCCCACATCACGGCGGCGAAGGCGATCCAGGTCACGACCGGGAAGCCGAGGACGCGCAGGAGGCCCGAGTGGAGGATGGGCAGGAGGATCGTCCGACGCACGTTCGCTGTGGCGGCCCGGAGCAGGGTCGTGATCGGGGCGCCCAGGGCGATCAGCGGCGCGGCGACGAGGGTCAGCAGCAGGTGCTGGACCATGTGGACCGAGAACAACGCCGTGTCGTACGCCTCGATCCCCGACAGGAGCGCGACCGCGATCGCGGCGAGCCCCGCTAGGAACGCCACGGATCGCCGGCGCGGGACCGGGTTGGCCGGATGCGCCCGGTCGATCCGGCGCACCAGCGCGACCCAGGCGAATGCCGCCGTACCGAGCCCGACCACGACCGCCGGCTCGAACGACCAGCCGAAGAGGAGCCCGGCAACGGTCGGCGACCCGTCCGGGACGGACCCGTGGGCCAGGACGGGAGCAGCCCCAATGACCGTCGCGCCGAGAGCAGCGAGCAGACCGGCAGCAGCGGAACGCATGGCCGTCATCGTCGCACGAAGCAACCCTGCTCCCACCGAGAACCGACCACGACGCCGCGGCCCCGCGAGGACGCGCCCGATGGGCCGAGCCCCGACGCATCCCACGAGGTCGCTCCGTTATGATGGGCCGCGACCGATCCGTGTCGGGCGCGCGGCCATGTGGCCGGCTCCGATCTCCACCTGGCGACGCCGGCCGCTCGGGCCTCCGCGCCGCCGACCGAGTTCGAGGACAGTCGATGTCGTCCACCCCCGGCAGCAGGCCCTCAACGACCGCGATCATCGGTTGGCTGATCGGCGCGGCCGTCATGGTCGCCCTGGTGGCGCTGGTCGCGCTCAACGCGCAGCCGTTCTGGGCGAGCTTCTTCCCGCCCGAGGCCAAGAGCGTCCAGGGCCAGGAGATCCGCAACCTCTACGACATCGTCTTCGCGATCGCGGCCGTGATCTTCGTCTTCGTCGAGGGCCTCATCATCTGGACGGTCATCCGCTACCGGCGCAAGCCCGGTGATGACGAGCTGCCGCCCCAGACCCACGGCAACAACCTCGCCGAGGCCATCTGGACGATCGTGCCGACGATCATCGTGATCTTCCTGTTCGTGATCTCGTGGCAGTCGCTGAACACCATCGAGACGGTCAGCGCATCACCGGATCTCAAGGTCCGCGCCGTCGCCGGCCAGTTCCAGTGGTCGTTCGAATACCTGCCGGCCGACGCCGACGCAAAGAGCAAGCCGATCTTCACCGTGAACGCCCCGATCGGCCCCGACGGCGGTCTCGTCCTGCCGGCCGGCCAGACGACTCACCTGTATCTCCACAGTCCGGACGTGATCCACGCCTTCTACGTCCCGCAGTTCCTGTTCAAGCGCGACGTGGTCCCGACGACCGACGCGAGTCAGGACAATCAGTTCGACCTGGCCATCCCGGCCAGCGGCGCCGGCCAGACCTACCGCGGCCAGTGCGCCGAGCTGTGTGGAATTGGTCACCGGATCATGGTGTTCGAGGTCCACGCCCTCGCCCCGGCCGACTTCCAGGCCTGGTACGACAAGCAGGTCGCTACCGCCAACGCAACCCCCGCGCCGCCGCCCAGTGGGGGCCAGGCCGGGCCGCCGGTCAATGTGACCGCCCAGGGCGTCGCGTTCCTCGAGGCGACACTGACGGCGCCCGCGACCGGCTTCACCTTCCACTTCGACAACAAGGATGCCGGCACGCCGCACGACGTCGACATCCTCGACGCCGCCGGCACGAAGGTGTTCGACAGCAAGGAATTCCCCGGTCCGGAGGTTCGAGACCTGCCCGTGCCGGCGCTCCCCGCGGGGTCCTACACGTTCGTCTGCTCGATCCACCCGACGATGTCCGGCACGCTCACGGTCCAGTAAGGGAGCTCCGATGGCGACCACCACGCTGACGCCCGCCGCCTCCACCTACCGGAGCGGCATGTACGAATGGATCACGACGACCGATCACAAGAAGATCGGGATCCTGTACGTGATCAACTCCTTCCTGTTCTTCTTCATCGGCGGCCTGCTCGCCCTCGGGGTCCGGACCGAGCTCGCGATCCCCGGCCTGCAGCTCCTGACAAACGAGGGCGTCTACAACCAGCTCTTCACGATGCACGGCACGGTGATGATCTTCCTGTTCATCATCCCGATGCTGGCGGGCTTCGGAAACTACGTCGTGCCCCTCCAGATCGGCGCACCTGACATGGCCTTCCCGCGGATCAACGCCCTGTCGTTCTGGATGCTGCCGCTCGGCGGGATCCTGCTCCTGATGGGCTTCGTCACCGGCGGCGCCGCGTCGGCCGGCTGGACGAGCTACAGCCCGCTGGCCCAGGACCGGGTCGGGGCCGCCGTCAATGACGCGGCCGGGACGGGACAGGACCTGTGGATCATGGCCCTCGTCCTGATCGGCACGAGCTCGATCCTCGGAGCGGTCAACTTCCTCGTCACGATCTTCAAGATGCGGGCGCCCGGGATGACCCTGTTCCGGATGCCGATCCTCGTCTGGACCGTGCTCGTCACGAGCGTCCTCGTCCTGATGGCGACCCCCGTCATCACGAGCGCCCTGATCATGCTGTTCATCGACCGCAACTACGGCGGCCACTTCTTCGACCCGGCCACCGGCGGCAACGCGATCCTGTGGCAGAACGTGTTCTGGTTCTACTCGCACCCGGCCGTGTACGTCATGGTCCTGCCGGCGATGGGCGTGA
>JALYPW010000262.1 GCA_030856145.1 Chloroflexota bacterium
ACCCCGGCGAGCTCGAGGGCCGCAGCGAGCGTGTCCGCGGCCGGAACGACCCGGCTGACGAGGCCCATTGCGGCCGCTTCCGCGGCGCCGATGGTCCGACCGGTCAGGACCAGGTCCATCGCCCGGGCCCGGCCGATCGCCCGGGTCAGGCGTTGTGTTCCACCGGCGCCGGGCATCACGCCGAGGTTGATCTCGGGCTGGCCGAACTGGGCATCGTCGCCGGCCACGATCAAGTCGCAGCTCATCGCCAGCTCGCAGCCGCCACCGAGGGCGAACCCGCGAACCGCGGCGATGATCGGCGTGCGAACCGCAGCGATCCGCTCCCAGACGGCGAAGCGGTCCTCGACGAGGAGGCTCACCGGGGTCTGGCGAGCCAGCTCCTTGATGTCGGCACCGGCCGCAAAGGCCCGGGTGCCCGAGCCGGTGATGACGATCGCCCGGCAGGCCGGGTCACCGTCCAGACCCTCGAGCGCGGCTGCCAGCTCGTCGAGGAGGTCGAAGCTCAGGGCGTTGAGGGCATCGGGCCGCTCGATCGTGACGAGGGCGACCGCATCGGCCGGGCCGGTCGCGCCTGGCGCCGGGAACGCGGTCGAGATGAACCGGTGGGCGGCCGGCTGGTCGAGGTCGGTCGGCGCGATCTGGGTCACTCCATCCTCCGTCGTTGCTCACAGTAGCAGCGAGCGGCCCTCGGGCGAAGGCGGGGCGATGGAACGTGCCACCCGGGCCGGCGAACCTAGACGTCGTCCTCGAGCACGAGCAGGGTCGCGAGACCGGGTGCAATCTCCCGGAGGTTGCGGCCGGCTTCGCGCATGGCATCCGACGCAAGCCCGAGATCAAGCGCCGCCCGGTCGTCGAACTCCATCGCGGTGATCAGCACGAGGTCGGTCTCGCCGCCCAGCGCCTGTCCGACATGCTGGACCCGGGTCGCGCGCAGGCCGGGCGTCGCGGCGACGAGCGGCAGGTGCTCGTCGCGGTAGCGGCGCAGGAACGTGGCGAGGGCCTCGTCGCCGTCGGGTCGGCGGTAGAGGGCGAGCAGCGTGGTCATGTCGGACTCCTCGTGGTGGCCTGGGGCGGGACCGGTCAGTGATCGGGAGCGGCCAGCCAGTCGCTGTCGGTCCCGGAATCGGACGGGGTCGGTTCGTCGAGGGGGTTCGCGGCAGCCCGTCGAGCCGCCTCGGCCGCGGTGGAGCGGAAGAAGCCGGCCAGCGCCTCGTTGAACAACCCCGGCTTGCGCGACATCACCTCATGGCCGCAGCCCGGGGCGACGAACAGGCGCGCGTCCCGGATCTGGCGGCTGATCCCCCAGGCATGGTCGACCGGCACGAATGGATCGCGGTCGCCGCACACGATCATCGTCGGTGCCTCGATCTGGCGCAGGTCGCGCAGGGTCAGGAGGGGCTGGACGGCCACGTCCGATGCGATCGCGGGCAGGAGCCGACGCCACGCATCGATGCCCTGCCCGGCGTCATGGCGCCGCCCCAGCTCGGCAACCCATGCCGGCTCCTCGCGATCCGCCCGCACGGGATCCATCAGCCGGCGGGCGACCGATGCCCGCGGTTCGCGCTGGGTCGTGATCCCGACCACTGTCAGCGTCCGCAACCGTGGGCTGTGCCGGACCGCGTACTGGAGGGCGGTCATCGCGCCCATCGAGAAGCCGACGAGGTGGAACGTCTCGAGGCCCAGCGCGTCCACGAACGCGCCGAGGTCGGCGACGAGCCAGTCGTAGCGGAAGCCGTCGGACGCATCCCAACGCGTCCGACCGTGGCCCCGCGCGTCCGGGACGTGGATCCGGAACGCCCGCCCGAACAGTGGGATCTGGGCGGCGAAGTCGCGCGAACCAAGAGATGTCGCGCCGTGGAGCAGGACGAGCGGCGGCCCGCCGCCATGGACGTCGAAGGCGATGTCGAGGCCGTTGGCCCGAATCGTCGGCATGCGGTTGCGCTCCTCCTCCCTCCCCTGCCGCCGAAGTCTACGAGGGGCGAGCCGACGACGACGCCGGCCCGCCTACAATCGGGCGATGACGACCGGACCCGGCCCGACGACGGACGCCGCCACCCGCACCGAGCGCGACTCGATGGGCGAGATGGACGTCCCCGCCGACGCGCTGTACGGCGCCTCGACCCAGCGCGCGGTTCTGAACTTCCCGATCTCGGGGCAACGCTTCCCGCGCCCGTTCATTCGGGCCCTCGCACTGATCAAGCAGGTTGCGGCCGAGACCAACGCCGAGCTCGGCTTGCTCGATCCCGAGCTCGCCGCGGCGATCGCCGCCGCGGCGGCCGAGGTGGCCGATGGCGGCCACGACGAGCAGTTCCCGATCGACGTCTACCAGACCGGCTCGGGCACGTCGACCAACACGAACATGAACGAGGTCATTGCCAATCTCGCGACGCGATCCCTGGCGGCGATGATCGGCGACTCGACCCGGGTCCACCCCAACGACCACGTCAACCGCTGCCAGTCGTCGAACGACGTGATCCCGACAGCGCTCCAGCTTTCGGCCGCGATGGAGATCGAGGAGCGCCTCCTGCCCGCCCTCGAGATGCTGCGGGTCGCCCTCGACGCGAAGGCCGACGAGTTCTGGCCCATCGTCAAGACCGGCCGGACCCATCTCCAGGACGCCACCCCGATCCGCCTCGGCCAGGAGTTCCGGGGATATGCCGGCCAGCTCGAGGAGTCGATCCGGCGAGCCCGGGCCGCCCAGGCGGAACTGCTCAGCGTCCCCCTCGGCGGGACCGCGGTCGGGACCGGGATCAACGCTCATCCCCAGTTCGCCGCGGGCGCCTGCCGCCGGCTCTCGGTGCTGACCGGCCTCGACGTCCGCGAGACGACGAACCACTTCCACGCCCAGGCGACCCTTGACGCGGCGATCGCGGCCCACGGCGCGCTCCGGACGATCGCCCTGTCGCTGTGGAAGATCGCGAGCGACATCCGGCTGATGGGGATGGGCCCGCGGGCCGGCCTCGCCGAGATCGCCCTGCCCGAGACCCAGCCGGGCTCGTCGATCATGCCCGGCAAGGTGAACCCGGTCATCGTCGAGAGCCTGACGATGGTGGTGGCCCGGGTGCTCGGCAACGACACCACGGTCGCGTTCGGCCAGACTGGATCGTTCCTCGAGCTGAACGTGATGCTGCCCGTGACGTCGGCGGCGCTCCTCGAGTCGATCGCCCTCCTGGCCGCCGGCGCCCGCAATGTCGCCGACCGGGCGGTGACCGGCCTGACGGCGACCGACCGCGGCCCGGCCCTCGTCGAGCAGGGCCTGATGCTGGCGACAGCCCTCGCCCCAGAAATCGGCTACGACGCCGCGGCCGCCCTCGCCAAGGAGGCGTTCAAGACGGGCCGCACGATCCGCGAGCTCGCCACGGAGCGCGGAATCGCGTCCCAGCGACTCGACGAGCTCCTCGACCCGGCCTCCATGACCGAGCCGGGCCTCGGCGGTGGCCCTGCCGGCGGCTGAGCGGGCATCGGCCGGATCGGCCCGATCCTCAGGCGCGACGGATTCATGGCCCGGCTCGTTCGATCACGGCGGCCGGACCCAGGCGCCTTGCCGGGCGGAGGTCGGCCAGCCCGACGAGGATCCAGGCGAGAGCCACCGGGAGCGTCAACAGCGCTCGCTCGTCCTCCGTGTTGATGCTGGTCATGAGCAGCGACGCGATCGCGACGAGGACGCCGACGGGCTGACGGTCCATGATCGCGAGGATCAGGCCGAACGCGATGGCGGCGCCCATGAACGCGAACAGTCCGACGAGCAGGAGCGGCCAGGGCAGCGCGGTCCCCAGCGCCCCGACGAGCATGACGACGCTGGCCGCCGTGGCTGGACCGGATCCGCGGGCCATGCCGATCGAGCGAACGATCGCAGCGACCGCCACGATGACCATCCCAATCGTCAGGACAAGCATCGGGACTTCCACCAGCTTGTAAC
>JALYPW010000273.1 GCA_030856145.1 Chloroflexota bacterium
GCCCCGGCCGGCCCGTCGGCGCCGTCCGGCTCGTCGGTGTGGCTGAACCCGAGGCGGTCGGCGAGTCGGCCGAGCGGTCCCGGCGCCCACCAGTTCCAGCGACCCATCAGACGCATCGTGGCCGGGACCAGGAAGACCCGGATGATCGTCGCGTCCACGAAGACCGCGATCGCCATCCCGACCCCGATGCTCTTGATCGTGATCGACTCGGCCAGGGCGAAGGCGGAGAAGACGACGACCATGATCAGCGCCGCGCCGGTGATCACACCGGCCGTGCGGGACAGGCCCTCCGCGACCGACGCGGTGTTGTCACCGGTCCGGCGGTACGCCTCCTGGACGCGCGACAGGAGCAGGACCTCGTAGTCCATCGACAGCCCGAAGAGGATGCTGAACATGATGATCGGGTTGCCTGCGACGGTGAACCCGGGTGACGTGAACCCGAGGACGTTGGAGAGGTTGCCCTCCTGGAAGATCCAGACGAGGGCGCCGAAGCTGGCCGTGATCGACAGCAGGGTCATCACGATCGCCTTGAGCGGGATCACCACCGAGCCGAAGAGGAGGAACAGGATCAGCCCGCTCGCGAACAGCGTGACCGCGACAGCGTATGGGACCGTGTTGGCCTGGCTGACCATGAAGTCATGGCCCTCGGCCGCGAGCCCGCCCACCTGGGTCGTGACCCCCGGCGTCGCGACGGCGCGGACGGCGGGAATGACGGCGCCGCCGGCGGGGCTGACCGGATCGAGCGGGCTGACGGCATCGATCCGGACCGTCGAGCCGCGGACGTAGGCAGCCTTCAACCGGTCGCGAGCGGCGGCCAGGGCGGGCGGCAGCTGGTCGGCCGGGGCGGCATAGAACGCCGCGAGCTGGTCCGGGGTCATCGGTCCGCCCGATTGCGGGTTCTCGATCGCGAATGGCCCCTCGATCCGGTCGATCCCGGTGATCGCGCCGACCGCATCGGAGTAGGTGGACAGGGCCGCGATGTTGGCCGCGCCCAGGGGATCACCGCTGACGGTCGCGAGGATCGCGATCGGGGAGGTCTCGCCCTTGGCGAAATCGTTCGCCAGGATGACGGCCGCGTCGCGGCTCTCGAGCCCTTCTGGCAGGGTCGAGGCGTTCGGGATCCCCTGGCTGAGGCGCAGGAACGGCGTCCCGGCAAGGAGCAGGAACAGGACCGACGGGATCAGGAACGCGAGCGGCCGGGCCATGACCGCCCGGGCGACCCGCGCCCAGCGCGATCGGCTCGGGTCGCTGGCCCGGATGCCGACGGGCCGGCCGAGCCGTCGCCGGATCGCGTCGAACAGCCCGGTCAGGCTCAGGGCGTTGATCCGATGGCCGAGCATCCCGAGGACGGCCGGCAGGAACGTCAGGGCGTAGAAGACCGAGGAGGCGACGACGATCGAGCCGCCGATCCCGAACGAGCGCAGGGCGGCCGGCTGGAAGAGCAGGAGACCGGACAGGCCGATCGCGACCGCCAGGCCCGAGAAGGCGACTGCCTTGCCGCTCGTCGCGACGGTGATCTCGACCGCGTCGGCGACCGTCCTGCCGCGGCGCAGCTCCTCGCGGAAGCGGCTGACCATGAACAGCGAGTAGTCGATGGCGAGGGCGAGGCCGAGCATCGTCGCCACGTTCTGGACGTAGATCGAGAGCTCGGTCGTCTGGGCGACGAGGTAGACCCCGGCGAGGGTCGTCGGGATCGCGAGGCCGGCCACGAGGAGGGGCAGGCCGGCGGCAACGACCGAGGCGAAGACCGCGAGCAGGATGATCAGGGCGAAGGGCCCCGAGACGAGCTCGGCCTGGACGAGCTCCTTCTCCGACTGGTGGGCCTGGTCTTCGGTGAACGGGCCGACACCGGCGAGACGGACGATGGTGCCGCCGGCCGGCTGGTCGATCAGGCCACGGATCGTCGGCATCTCGTTCGAGGAGGCTTCGTCGGTGATCGTCAGGCGGACCACAGCGTAGGCGGAGTGCCCGTCGGTCGAGATGAAGCGGTCGTCCCCGGTCTCGGCGAAGCCGATGACACCGTCCGCGATGGGATCGGTTGCGAGTCGAGCGAGGGACGTCGCGATCTGTTGCTGGAACGCCGCGGAGCGGGCATCGGCGCCGGCGTCCCCCGAGAACAGGGCGACGATCGAGCCGCGCCCGGCTCCGAACTCGTCGGCGAG
>JALYPW010000275.1 GCA_030856145.1 Chloroflexota bacterium
CGGGCCAACAGCGGGGTCTCGGTCGCCGACATGGAGAAGACCGTCGGGATGCCGGCACTGGCCCTGATCCGGTCGGGTGGATTGCTCTTCGTGCGGGCCGCCAACGAGGGCCGGACCGTCATCGAGATGTACCCGAATGAGCGCATCGCTGAGGACTTCGATGCCCTCGCCGAGCGCCTCGTCCGGACGTTCTCGCCGGAGACGGCCCCGGTCGCGATGCCTGTCGCTCGGAGCGGTGGGTTCCGACTCCCCTTCGGTCGCTCCAAGGAAGCCGCGCGCGCCTGAGGGCGCCCACCCGAGCACGCGCGAGCGCACGGTCCGCCCAGGCCGACCACGCCCGCGTCTCGTCAACGATCGTCTCCCCGACATCGAATACGACGGCTTGCACCCTCACGAGGGGTCGCGTGGCCAGCCGGCCTGCAGGGGCGATCGGGCGAAGGCGACGGCGAGCACGCGAGAGAGCGCATCCGCAGATGCGTGAGCGAGTGGCCGAGCGGTCAACGCACGCCCGGTCGTTCCGGCAGGCCGGCTACGACCGGTCTTGCCAGCTGGTGCCGCCCAACGGCGCGCCGGGCAGCTTCTGGGGCTTGAGCCCGGTTCGCTTGTCGACCTGCTCGACGCCGCGCAGGTAGAACCGGTTGACGAGGACCGTCTCGACGTCGGGGTCGCCCACCCGCACGTCCCCGAACATCGCGACCGCATCGACCACCGGCACGAACATCTCGGTCGCGCGGTCGAGGAGCCGATCCGGCTCGGACCCGGGGTGGAGATAGACGGTTCCGACGACCCGGAACGGCGGCACCTCGAGGGCGACGTCGTAGGAGACCTTGTGGACCCGATGGGCGGCCCGTTCCTTGTCGCTGAGGTCGGGCATCGAGCCTTCGCCGGCGAGGACCAGGATCAGGTCATACGGATCCACGCTCCGCAGGCCGGAGGCTTCGACCAGCGCGGCGGAGCCATCGATCGGCGCCCACATCACGTCGTGGATCGCGATCGCCTCCCGCTTGTTGAGGGCGTCGGAGAGCCGGCCCTCGACGTTCATCCGGCCGACGAGGCGCCACTCCTCGGTCACGCCGTCGAAGGCGACGCCCGTCCGCGGCAGCCGGCCCCGGGACACCGACCCGACGGGCGTAGCGGTCTCGCCGACGGGCTGCTTGCGGCGCAGGAAGTTCAGGGGCACCGGCTCATTCCTCGGACGTGAAGCTGTTCTCTCGGATCGTCTCGACCACCGCCGCGTCGGCGAGGGTCGTGGTGTCGCCGAGGGACCGGCCCTGGGCGATGTCGCGCAGGAGGCGGCGCATGATCTTGCCGCTCCGGGTCTTGGGCAGATCGGGCGTGAACATGAGCGCCTTGGGCTTGGCGATCGGGCTGATCTTGGTCGCGACGTGCTTGCGCAGCTCGTCGCCCAACTCGGGCGTCGGGTCGAAGCCGAGCCGGAGGATGACGAAGGCGTTGATCGCTTCGCCCGTGACGGGATCCGGGCCGCCGACAACGGCCGCCTCGGCGACAGCCGGATGCGAGACCAGCGCGCTCTCGATCTCCGTGGTCGACAGGCGGTGGCCCGAGACGTTCATGACGTCGTCGACCCGGCCGAGCAGCCAGAAATATCCCTCCTCGTCGCGCTTCGCCCCGTCGCCCGCGAAGTACATCCCCGGGAACCGGCTCCAGTACGTGGCCGTGTAGCGCTCCGGGTCGCCGTAGATACCACGGAGCATCGCCGGCCAGGGTCGCTTGAGGACGAGGTAGCCGCCACCCCCGTTGGGCACGGAGTTGCCGTCACCGTCGACGATGTCGGCGTCGATGCCGGGAAACGGGAAGGTTGCGCTGCCGGGCTTCGTCGTCGTGACGCCGGGCAGCGGCGTGATCAGGATCTGGCCCGTCTCGGTCTGCCACCACGTGTCGACGATGGGCGCAGACCCGCCGCCGATGTGCTCCCGATACCACATCCAGGCCTCGGGGTTGATCGGCTCGCCGACCGATCCGAGGACGCGCAGGCTGGAGAGGTCGTGCCCAGCCGGGTGCTCGGCGCCCTGCTTCATGAACGCCCGGATCGCAGTCGGGGCGCAGTACAGGACCGTGACGTTGTAGTCCTCGATGATCTGCCACCAGCGATCCCAGGCGGGCGTGTCCGGCGAGCCCTCATACAGGATCCCGGTCGTCGCGTTCGCGAGCGGGCCGTACACGATGTAGCTGTGATCGGTGACCCAGCCGATGTCGGCGGCGCACCAGTACACGTCGTCGGGCTTGATGTCGAAGATCTGCCTGTGGCTGTACGACGTGCCGACGAGGTAGCCCGCTGTCGTGTGGGTGATCCCCTTCGGCTTGGCGGTCGAGCCCGACGTGTAGAGCAGGTAGAGCATGTGTTCGCTGTCGAGCGGGACGGGCGGGCAGTCCGGCGACTGGCGCTCGACGATGTCGTGCCACCAGACGTCGCGGCCCGCGGTGAACGGGGTGCCGCCATCGACTGCGTCGCCCAGACGACGGACGACCAACACGTGCTCGACGGTCGGGCTCGCGGCGACGGCATCGTCCACGGCCTGCTTGAGCGCCATTGCCTTGCCGCGCCGGTAGCTGCCGTCGGCGGTGATGACGAGCTTCGCCTGGGAGTCGTCGATCCGACCGCTCAGGGCCTCGGCGGAGAAGCCGGCGAAGACGACCGTGTGCGGTGCACCGATCCGGGCACAGGCAAGCATCGCGATCGGCAGCTCGGGGATCATCGGCATGTAGATCGCAACTCGATCGCCGGTCCGGATGCCGAGCTCGAGCAGGGCGTTGGCCGCCTTCTGGACCTCGCGATGGAGATCGCCGAAGGTGATCGTCCGAGTGTCGCCCGGCTCGCCGACCCAGTGGTACGCGACCTTGTTGCCGAGGCCGGCCGCCACGTGCCGATCCACGCAGTTCTCGCTCATGTTGAGCTTGCCGCCGACGAACCACTGCGCGAACGGGAGGTCCCACTCCAGGGTGGTGGTGAACGGCTCGTTCCACGTCACCGTCTCGCGCGCGATCTTCGCCCAGAAGGCCTCCGGGTCGCGGGCGGCTTCCTCGTACAGCGCCGCCTGGGCGTTGGCCTGGGCAGCGAATTCCGGATCGGGCGGGAACACGCGCTCCTCGAGGAGGAGGTTCTCGATCTCGGGACGCTGGTCGACGCTCACGTGGCTGCTCCTGCCATGGTCGGGCCATGCACGGACGATCGGGCTGGGGCGGTCATTCTACGCGGGCGCCAGCTGGGCCGGTCCGGGTACCCGATTGCGACTCACTCGTCGGCGAGGTCGTCCTGGGTCGGGGCGGGGCCGATCTGGACGCCCTCCATTGCCTCGGACTGGGCGACGAAGACCTGCGGCGGGCGGGGCAGCCGGATCTCGTGCCGGGCGAACGCCTCGAGGAGGAGCTTGCGGAACTCGCCGCCGGCCGCCCATTGCTCCGACGCGCGGACCGTCCCGAGGATCTTGAGGGTGACCCCGCGCTCCTCGATCGACTCCACCCGCTCGACCCGCGGCGGCTCCAGGATCCGCCGCTTCCAGATCGGGTCGGCGGCCATCGATTGTCCGAGCTCCTCGACCACCTGGATCGCCTTGTCGATGTCGGTCCCGAACGCGACGGTGACGTTCTGGTTGATGCGGGCCCAGGTCCGGGTCCGGTTGCTCGCGACCTTGA
>JALYPW010000281.1 GCA_030856145.1 Chloroflexota bacterium
CATCAGGAGGGGCGAGTACTGGGGCGAGAGCACGATGGCGACAACCTCCGTCGCGCCCGCGTCCGCGAGGGCACCGAGGCCGGCCTCGATCGACGGGTCGGAGAAGCGCATCCCGACCTCGACCGGCGACCCGAGGACGTCCGCGAGGGCCGCCGCCTGGTCGTGGGTGATCCCGATCAGCGGCGACCCGCCGATGACCCGGTAACGACGGGTGAACTCGTCGATGAGCTCGGGGTCCGCCTCACGCCCGCCGCGAACACGAGCGAGGTACGCCGCAACGTCGGCCCGGTCCAGTGAGTCGGGAGATCCATAGGTCATCAGCAGGACGCCCGCAGGGGCTGCGCGGCTCACGAGCCGGTTTCCACGGCCACGGAAGGCGTCCTGGTGGTCTCCTCGTGGACGAGGTCCACCAGCCGGCGGAGCAGGTCGGTGTCGGTCTGGGGCAGCACGCCGTGGCCCAGGTTGAAGACATGCCCGGGTCGCCGATCGGCCTCGGCCAGCACGGCCAGCGCTCCGTCGCGCGTGGCGTCCCAGCCCGCCAGGAGCCGGGCGGAATCGAGATTGCCCTGGACCCCGCGGTCGGCCCCGACCCGGCGCCAGCCGTCGGCGAGCGATACGCGGTGGTCGAGCCCGATGACGTCGCCGCCCGCCTCGGCCATCAGCTCGAGGAGAGCCGCGGTTCCCGTCCCGAAGTGGATCGTCGGCACGTCGTCCAACGCGTCGAGGATTCGCCGGACATGAGGCTGGACGTACGTTCGATAGTCGGCTGGTCCGAGGCCGCCCACCCAGCTGTCGAAGAGCTGGACGGCGTCCGCACCGGCGTCCGCCTGGGCCCGGAGGTAGGCCACGATCATCGTCGAGAGGCGATCCATCAGGTCGTGCCAGGCGGCCGGCTCGCGGTACATGAACGCTTTGGCCAGGGCGAAGTCGCGCGACGGCCGGCCCTCGATCAGGTAGCAGGCGAGCGTGAACGGGGCGCCCGAGAAGCCGATGACCCCGGCCGAGCCCGCGAGCTCGCGCCGGACGAGCCGGATCGCGTCGAGGCTGAATGCGACCTCCGCCGGATCGAAGGGACGGAGCGCGGCGACGTCGGCGGTGGACCGGATCGGGTTGTCGATGATCGGGCCGATGTCCGGCTCGATCCGGAGGCCGACGCCCATCGGCTCGAGCGGCAGCATGATGTCGGCGAACAGGACCGCGGCATCGACGCCGAGGTCGCGGACCGGCATCAGCGTGACCTCGGCGCACAGGTCGGGGGTCTTGGCCAGCTCGAGGATGCCGTAGCGCTCGCGCAGCTTGCGGTAGGCGGCGAACGACCGACCCGCCTGGCGCATGAACCAGACCGGGGTAGCGTCGACGGGTTGGCGCCGGCAGGCGCGCAGGAAACGGTCGTTCATGCAGACTCCTTTAGGGCGACACGGGCAGCGTCGATCGTCGCGTCGATCTCGACCGGACCGTGGGACATCGTTGGGAACAGGCCCTCCGCGTGCGCGACGAGGGCGGCCGTCCGCGAGCCCTGAGCCGCTGTAGTCATGCCGCCCCCAGGAGCGCGAGGATCTCGTCGAGCGGGCGATGGATGCCGAGCAGGATCGGGGTGTCGTTGACCGTCGAGCGCCGGCTCTCGGTCGAGCGCAGCGCCCGGACGAGGTCACCGAAGGCCACGAGGTCGTCGGTCTCGTAGGCGACGACGAAGTCCTGCGAATCGAGCCCGAATGAGTAGGCGAGCGCCTGGCGGATCGTCGGATAGTCGTGGCCGACCCGCATGTGCTCGTTCATCACGCCCTGGCGCGCCTCCTTCGAGAGGAGGTACCAGTCGGTCGACTTCGTGAACGGATAGACGACGAGATAGCGCGACCGCTCGCCGTCGAACAGCGACTGCTCCTGACCGGTCGGCTTGCGGACGTACTGCGACGGCCCGATCCGGCCGATCAGCGAGTGCCGGACGGTCAGCCAACGGCCGAACCCGGCGCTCATGTCGGCGGCGGCCGCCTCTTCGAGGGCATCGACGCTCGGGGCCATCCGCCACAACAGGAGGTCCACCCCGGGCTCGAGCCCGATCGACGAGTACGCGATCGTCCGGACGCCGGTCGCGCTCGCGTGAGCCTCCCCGATCCCGGCGTTCGCGGCAAACGCGCGGCCATCGGCGCGGCGCGCCTCATCGCCGAGCCGGCGCCACGCCGGGTCGAGCCCGAGCGCGAGGGCCTGGATGTAGACCTGCTCGTCGGCCGTCATCGCTCCTCCCGGATCCACGTCGCGAGATCGGCCGCCGCGTACGTGATCACGATCCCGGCCCCGGCCCGGACGATTCCGGTCACGGCCTCGGTCATCGCCCGTCGGCCGTCGATCCAGCCCCGCTCGGCGGCCGCGGCGATCATCGCGAACTCGCCGGACACCTGGTAGGCGGCGATCGGCACGTCGTAGCGGGCCCGCGCCGCGGCGACGAGATCGAGCCCGGGCAGGGCCGGCTTGACGAGCAGGATGTCGGCGCCCTCCGCGATGTCGAGGTCCATCTCGCGGACCGCCTCGCGACCGTTGGCCGGATCCATCTGGTAGGAGCGCCGGTCGCCGAAGGCAGGCGCGCTGTCGGCCGCCTCGCGGAACGGCCCGTAGAAAGCCGAGGCGTGCTTGGCGGCGTAGGCCATGATCGCGACGTCGGCGAACCCGGCCGCATCGAGGGCCACCCGAATCGCGGCCACCTGACCATCCATCATCGCGCTCGGCGCAACGATGTCGGCGCCCGCCCGAGCCTGGCTGACGGCGGCCTCGGCGAGCCGGACGAGCGCCGCGTCGTTTGCCACGACGCCGTCCAGGCCGATCGGGCCGCAGTGGCCATGGTCGGTGTACTCGCACAGACAGGTGTCGGCGATCGTCACGAGCGGCAGGCCCAGCGCGCCGATCCGGCGGAAGGCGTCCTGGACGATCCCGTCGTCGGCCGACGCTCCGGAGCCGTCGGCGTCCTTGGCTTCGGGCAGGCCGAACAGGATCACGCCACCGACCCCGAGCCCGGCCACGCGGGCGGCCTCCTCGGCGG
>JALYPW010000287.1 GCA_030856145.1 Chloroflexota bacterium
ACGGTGGACCGTCGGGGGGCCGGTTCGGCCGCCGCGAGCGGCCGGTCGAGCGCGTCCGAACCAGTCATCGCCGACGCAAGCGGCCGGTCGAGCGCGTTCGAACCAGTCATCGCCGATCCGGCGGGCGACCCGCCGAACGACGCCGGCCACGGGGTGGCGCTCAGATCGGCTGAGAGCGAGCTGTCCCACGTCGACGCCGGATCGTCATCGGCGCTCGCCGCGAGCTCGCGCTCGAGGCCGGTCATCGCCGCCGGCCGGAGCTGGACGAACGCCCAGAGGCTGGCCGCCAGGCCGGTCAGCGCAACGAGGGTCACGCCGCTCTGTTCGCGGATGGTGCTCCCGATCCCGAGCCAGTCGTCCACGCCCGGGTTGTTCGGATAGAGCGTCGTCAGGACGACGTACACGTTGAGGAACATCGTCAGCGACAGGACGAGATAGCCCACCCGCCAGCGGACCGAGATCGCGGCGAGAATCCCGCCGAGGGCGACGAACGGGAACAGGTAGCGCTCGTGGACGCGGGTCGGGAGGATGAAGAACGCGATCGACAAGATCGTCAGGCCGACGAGGATTGAGAGCGGCGTCGGGCGCCACGCGACAAAGAGGCACACGATGACGAACGCCGCGACGAGCAGCGCCGCCCCGACAAACACGGCCGGAACCGGCCCGATCGTCACCCCGAGCGGGCATTGGACACCGCCTGCCGCCGGGTTCTCGATGACAGTGTCACAGGCCCAACCGCTGTTGACGGCCACGCCGTTGCCGCCGACCTCGGCGAGGGCCCAGAGGTTGTACGCATTGACGCTTGCATAGGGGTAGCCGCCGGCGGTCTTGAAGACCTGCTCGATCAGCCCGGAGTGGAAGACCTCGCCGTCCTGGCCGGGCTCGAGGACGGACAGGCCGAACGGGAAGCACAGGACGACGGCGGTCAGGAAGCCCGCGACGCCGGTGGTCAGGATCCGGATCGGGTGCGCGGTCTGGCGCTCCCACGCCCGGAGTCGGTCGAGGAGCCTCCGCCCGTCCGGCGCGAGGGCCGGCGCAGCGACCGGCGCGGCGGCCGGATCGGTGACGGGATCCGTCGGCGCGATGATCGGGCGGAGCGCGCGGCGGATCGTGACGACGGCGACGAGAGGGCCGAGGATCGCCAGCTGCGGCTTGATCAACGCGGCGATGACGGTGTAGATGGCAGCCCGCTCGGGATGGTCGCGCCAGAGCTCGCGCAGCCCAAGAAGCAGGAACAGCACCCCGACCGAGTCGACCTGGCCCCACAGGACCGAGTCGAACCAGGTGACCGGGTTGATCACGACCAGCGCGCCGCCCAACAGCGCGGATCGGCGGCCCGCCCCGAGCTCGCGGGCCATCGACCAGACGAGCCAGCCCAGGCCGATATCGGCCAGGATCGGCGGGATCTTGATCAGGTCGCCGATGCCGCCGAACGCCTGGCCGACGAGCCCGACGACATACAGCACGTACAGGTAGCCGGGCGTGTAGTCGTGGAAGAAGTCGCGTTCGTAGAAGCCGCCCAGGCCGTCCCGTGCCAGGCTGCTCGCCCAGCCCCGGAACGAGTCGAGGTCCACCTGGAATCCCGAACCGGGATTGACCTGTGCGATGATGAGGCGGAAGGCAAGTCCGAGCGCGAGGACGGCGACGATCGCGCCGATGCCATCCCGCGTCCAGGTGGTCCGCGTCGGCGCGTCCGCGTCCCGGCTGGGCCCGCCCGACACGCGGCCGGACATCACGGGATGGATCTCCCCGAACGAGCGTTGAGGTGGACCGCAGGGTAGCACAGGGCCGGTCGCAGCTTCCCTCCGAGGATCCGTCGTCGCCGTTCGTGTCGGTCGCCGTCGGCTGTGCCCTCGTCGCGATCGCCCTGGTCGTCTACAACCTCAGCCATCCGTTCCGCTTCTACGATCACTTCGAGTGGCAGGCCCTCGCGTTCCTCGAGGGCAACGCGGCCATCCGCTATCCGGTCGGACCGTCGGGCACGTCTCTCGGCAACAGCTTCTTCCAGGATGTTCTGCCAGTCGCGACAACGGACGGCGTCGGCCGGGCGCTGGTTCCCTTCCCGCCGCTGCCGGCGGTCCTGCTGATGCCCTTCGTCGCCCTGTGGGGGCTCGCCACCGACGGCCAGGTGATCTTCGCGATCCTCGGCGGCATCGACGTCGGGATCGCCTGGTGGATGCTCGGCCGGCTACCGATCCGGACCTGGGTCCGGGTCGCGGCGACCCTGTTCCTTGGCTTCGGGACGGTGTTCTGGTACGCCGCCCAGCTCGGGACGACGTGGTACCAGGCCCACGTCCTGGCGGTGGGGCTTGCCCTCGCCGCCATCGCCGTCGCGCTCGGGGCCGATCGCGGCGCGCCGCTGCGGGAAGACGACATCGAGGAGGACGACCGGGATCGGGACGCCCGGCCGGGCGAGGGCCGTGCACGCGGCGGCAGCCCGTTCGGCGGGGTGCGGGCGCTCGTCCCGGACCGCCGCCAGTTCCTGGCCGGACTCCTGTTCGGGCTGGCCTGCACCTCGCGCCTGACGATCGTGTTTGCGGCGCCGTTCTTCCTGCTCGTCGGCGGCGGCGGGACGTGGCTCCGGCGCGGCTGGTCCGCCGCGCTCGGGGCAGGGATCCCGTTGGCGGTGCTCGTCGTCTACAACCTCGTCTCCACCGGCTCGGCGTTCCACCCCGGCTACCAGCATCTCTACGAGCTGGAGGCGTCGTTCTACCCTGGCCTCAACTACAACTTGGACTGGCTCATCGAGGACCCCCGCTATGTGCCCCAGAATCTCGGGATCATGCTCCTGAACACCCCCGTCTGGATGCCGACCGAGGTTCCGTCCGCCCTTGGCATCGGCCATCCGCTGTGCACGAGCCCGGGCGATGTCCGCGGCCTGTTCAACGTCGCCTGTCCGCTGGTCCTGCCGCGCGATACGGGCATGAGCATCCTCCTCACGAGCCCTGCCTTCTTGCTCGCAATCCCGGCCCTGCGCTGGGGCTACGGGCTGAGCCGGCTAGTGACCGGCGCGACGCTGGCGGTGCTGATCGTTGCAGTCGTCAACCTGATGCACTTCAGCCAGGGTTGGGTCCAGTTCGGCTACCGGTTCAGCAACGACTTCGTCCCGTGGGCGCTGCTCCTCGTCGCGATCGGGATGGAACGCGTCGTCGCGGCCGGCAAGGGCCGCGGCGCGGCGGCAGTCGGCGTCGCGCTGGTCAGCATCCTTGTCGCGGCCTCGATCGCGATCAACCTGTGGGGCACGATCTGGGGGGGCGCGCTCGGATGGTGACGAACACGTCCGCTCCTGGCCGCCACCACGCCTCCAGGCCCGGACTGGCCGGCGCCACCGATCCGCGGTTCGTGGCCGCCTGGCTCGGCGCGATCGCGGTCGGGCTGATCGCCCTCGGGCTGTCGGTCTGGCGGCTGATGCCGGGCCTCGGCTTCTGGGACACGGCGGAGTTCCAGATGGTCCCGCCGGTCCTCGGCACGGCCCACCCGACCGGCTACCCGACCTACGTGATCCTCGGCTGGGTCGGCTCGCTGCTCATGGCCCCGCTCGGCGAGGCGTCGCTCCGGATGAACGTCCTGTCGGCGATCTTCGTCGCCGTCGGCGTCGCGTTCACGGTCGATCTGGCACGTCGGCTGAGCGGCTCGCTCCTCCTCGGTGTCGTGGCCGGGCTGGGGGCCGCCCTCACCCCGATCATCTGGGCGATCGGAACTCACGCGGACCCCCACTCGCTCCATCTCACGCTCACCGCGATCGTCCTGTGGCTGCTCGTCCGCTGGGAGCACCGGCGGGTCGGCAACCCGATGGACCCTGACGACCGCCCGTCCGTCGAGCTCGGCCCGGCTGATGAGGGGCGGGGCAGCCCTCGAGCCGACAGGCTCCTCATCGCGGCCGCGGTCGTCGTCGGCCTGTCGGTCGGCAACCACTCGCTGACCCTGCTGCTCGGACCATCGATCCTTGCCTATGTCCTCGCCGTGGAGCCCGGAATCCTGCGCCGCTGGCGGTTCGTCGCGGCGTGCATCGCGGCGTTCGCGATCCCGACGATCCTCGTCCGGTTCGAGCTGGTCCTTCGGGCCGGCTGGTTTCGGGCCCCGTTCGTCTATGCCGATCCGAGCACGTGGGACGGCTTCTGGTACGTGACCCTCGGCGCCCAGTTCCACGACTGGGTCACGAACCCCTTCGCGGATCCGGCAGGGAGGATCGCCGACATCGCCGCGATCACAGCCGGCCAGCTCGGCCCGCTCGCCCCGCTCGTGCTCGTCGCCTTCGCGGTCACGGTCATCCGCAAGCCGCGCTGGGCCCTGCTGAGCGGACTGACGATGGCGATCACTCTCTTCTTCAACTCCGTCTACCCGGACGGCGCGATCGACCGCTACTACATCGTGCCGGCGGTCTTCGCCTGGACGTGGCTGGCGATCCTCGGGGCATCGATCGTGGACGTCCTGACCGGCCGTGACCTCGTGCCGAACGCGAACGGCGACATCCGACCGGGCATCGGCGGGGCACTGCGACCGATCGGGCTCGCGGTCGTCGCCGTCGTCCTGATCGCGCCAAGCCTCCTCGCCGTGTCGACCCGGGCCCGGGTCGTGGACCGGACCGGGGATCGCTCAGCCCAGATCTGGACCGACGAGGTCCTCGCGGCCCTCGAGCCGAACGCGGTCGTGCTGTCGTGGTGGAGCTACTCGACACCGCTTTGGTATGCCACGATCGTCGATGGACGCCGGCCCGACATCTGCATCATCGATGATCGCAACCGACTCGACTACGCCCTTGGAGAACTCGACCACGTGATCGACCGCTACATCGCCACGCGCCCCGTCTACCTCGTCCGCAACGGCACCAGTGAGTTCGGCCGGCTGGACGGCAGGTACGACGTCCGCAGCGTCGGCGCGCCGACCGCCACGAACCTGCTCCGGGTAACCCCCGTCGCGACGACGGCATCGTTCCCGGCCGTCAACGCCGGAC
>JALYPW010000302.1 GCA_030856145.1 Chloroflexota bacterium
CCTCGAACCGGAGCGAGCCGTCGGGCAGCGTCAGGCCGGGCTGGAGGTCGCCTGCCTTGTCCTGGAGCCCGAACTCGACGGGGGCGCCGGCGCGCACGGTCGGCGGCGGATCCTCGCAGGTCAGGCGTAGGCGGACGATCACCTCGGGGGTCGACATCGGCGTCATTGTCCCAGTCGCGGCGCGATGTCGAGAGCCGGGTCTTGACTCTCGACCTGCCCGAGGGTTCAGGATGGCGACGTGGATGACGATCTGCTGTCGATCGGACGGTTCGCCCGGCTCGCCGGGCTGAGCGTCGGCGCCCTGCGCCACTACGACGAGCTTGACCTCCTCCAGCCGGCCGACATCGATCGCTTCACCGCCTACCGCCGCTATCGGCGAGCACAGCTCGAGACCGCCCGGACGATCGCCCGTCTGCGCGACCTGGAGCTGCCGCTCGACGAGATCCGGGAGATCCTGGCGATGGACGACCCGGCCGAGCAGCGAGGGCGGCTGGCGTCCCACCGGGCCCGGATCGAGGCCCGCACCAACCGACTGACCCGGCTGCTCCACGTGGTGGGGCGGATGACCGACGGGAAGGATCCGATCATGACGAACGCGACCAGCGACGCGACCGCGGCGACCACCGTCGCGCTCGATGCGGCGACGCACCGCCAGCTCGGGGTCGATCTCTACAACTCCACCTGGACGCTCCTCGAGAAGCCGGATCGCACGGCCGCCGAGACCGACGAGCTGATTCACCGGGCCCACGCGTCGCGCTGGCACTGGGCCCGCGTCGGGGCAGACGTGAACCTCGCCCGCGGCGAGTGGCTGTGCTCGCGCGTGTACGCGACGCTCGGGCGCGGCGAGCCCGCCCTGTGGCACGCCCGGCGTGCCGTCGAGATCAACGAGGGGCTGGCCGTCGACGCCCACGAGTCGTGGGATCTGCCGGCGGCATACGAGGCGATGGCCCGGGCGTCGTTCACGGCCGGCGATCCGGCCTCGGGCGCGCTCTGGAAGGCAAAGGCAACGGCCGCCCTCGAGGACATCGCCGACGCCGATGACCGCGAGCCGATCGCTCAGGACCTCGCGACCCTGCCCGGCTGACGTCGACAGTCCCGTCCTCGTCCGGCGTTCGGGCGAAGCCGTGTGCCACGTTCGGGTGGAGTGCCACGCCCGGGCGGAGTGCCCGCCCGGGCGAATATGCCAAGAAGGTTTATCCGGGACCACCTGGGTCTGGCCAGCGCCGATCCATGCCTTCCCGGAATATTCGAGCCCCGGAACAAGACGGCTTGTCTCGATCCATTCTCGGAAGGCATGGATCGCTCATTGCGACGACGGCGGGCCGATCGATAAGCCTTCTTGGAATAGGCGATGGGCGCGGGCGTGTCGGGAGGCTCCGGGCCGACGGGCCCGACGGCGAAGGCTCGCGGCGACGCGACGGACGTAGACTCCGACCATGATTGACACGACCTTCGGGATCCTCCTCTGGAACCAGGCCACGGACTGGCCGTCGTACGCCGCCGCGGCCCGCCAGATCGACGACCTCGGCTATGAACATCTCTGGGCCTGGGACCACCTCTATGCGATCTTCGGCGATCCGTACCAGCCGATCTTCGAGGGCTGGTCGAGCCTCTTCGGCGCCGCCGGAATCACAGAGCAGATCCGCCTCGGCCTCCTGGTCGGCGCCAACACGTTCCGGAATCCGGGGCTCGTCGCCAAGACCGCGGCGACCCTCGACCACGTCAGCGGCGGTCGGGCGATCCTCGGCGTCGGCGGTGCCTGGATGGAACCGGAGCACACCGCCCACGGGATCGAATTCGGCTCGGGCTTCGGCCAGCGCCTCGACTGGATGGACGAGTCGGTCGGCGCGATGCGGGCGCTGCTCGACGGCAAGGAAGTCACCTCCGAGCCCGGCGCCCACTACCAGTTCGACCATCTCCGCCACCAGCCGGCGCCGGTCCAGACCCACCTGCCGATCATGATCGGCGGCTCGGGCGAGAAGAAGACGCTCCGGACGGTCGCGAAGCACGCCGACATCTGGAACGCGATGGGCCCGGTCGACGTGATGCGCCACAAGATCGAGGTTCTCCGCGGCCACTGCGACGCCGTCGGGCGGGACATCGCCGACATCGAGTTCACGCTCGGGATCAAGGCCACGATCCGCGACTCCGAAGCCGAAGCCGACACGGTCTGGAAGGCGGCGATGGAGCACAACCGGACGCCGTTGTCGGATGTGGCCGACGACGCGACGTTCTGGAACGGCACGCCGGCACAGCTGGCGGACAAGCTGGCCCCGTACGTCGAGCTCGGGTTCCGGACCGTGATCTCGGAACAGCCCGCGCCGTACGACAGCGAGACGCTCGAGCGCTTGATCGGCGAGGTCAAGCCGCTCGTCGAGGCCGGCTGACTCTGGGATCGGACGGCCGAGACGAATGAGTCAATCGATCGGCAGCGCCGTGGGGCGGCTGCTGGCCGTGTTCGACACAACAGCCGCGGCCGAGGC
>JALYPW010000310.1 GCA_030856145.1 Chloroflexota bacterium
TCATGCCGGTCCTCGTCGAGGGCTCGGCCATCCAGATCCACCCGCTCGTCTGCACCGCGTTCAACGCGGACTTCGACGGCGACCAGATGGCGGTCCACGTGCCGCTCTCGACGGCCGCCCAGGAAGAAGCCCGGACGATGATGCTGTCGACAGCCAACCTGCTGTCGCCGGCCGACGGCTCGCCGGTCGTGGCGCCGACCCAGGACATGGTCCTCGGCTGCTACTACCTGACGATGGATCCGCTCGGCAAGCAGCCAAAGCGCGTCCGGATCTTCTCGTCCGAGGACGAGGCGATCCTGTCGTATCAGCTCAAGGAGAAGACCGGCGTCACGCTCCACGAGCCGGTCGAGGCCGAGGTCCGGACCTGGAACGAGGAAGCGGGCGAACTCATCCTCGCCCGCGTCCGGACGACCGTCGGCCGGATCATCTTCAACCAGATCCTGCCGGACCGGATGCGCTACCGCGACGCGGTGATGAAGCGGTCCGACCTCAAGGACCTCGTCGACGAGTGCTACCGGCTCCTCGGCTCCGAGGAGACCGCTCACCTCGTTGACGGCATCAAGAGCGTCGGCTTCGACTTCGCCACCCGGGGCGGGATGACGATCGGCCTGTTCGACATCGAGGTCCCGAAGGACAAGCCGGCTCGCCTCCTGGCGGCCGACAACTCGGTCAACGAGATCGACCGCCAGTTCCAGCGCGGCCTGATCACCGACGACGAGCGCTACGAGCAGGTCGTCGGGGTCTGGCAGTCGACCACCGCGGGCATGTCCGACATGATGATGAAGGGCCTCAAGGTCGACGGGCCGATCACGATGATGACCGAGTCCGGTGCCCGCGGGAACAAGGGCAACATCGGTCAGCTCGGCGCGATGCGTGGCCTGATGGCCGATCCGTCGGGCCGGATCATCGAAGTCCCGGTCCGGAGCAACTTCCGGGAGGGGATGACGGTCCTCGAGTACTTCATCTCGACCCACGGTGCCCGCAAGGGCCTCGCCGACACCGCCCTTCGGACAGCCGACTCGGGCTATCTCACGCGGCGCCTCGTCGATGTCGCCCAGGACGTCATCACCCGTGACGACGACTGCGGCACCGAGGAGGGCAGCTGGATCACCCGCGAGGACTCGACCGACGAGAAGGAATTCCGACGACGGCTCGTCGGCCGCCTGGCCGCCGCGCCGCTGCCGGACACCTCGGTCAAGGTCAAGAAGGGCGAGGACCAGCCGCTCGTCGTCGATCGCAACGTCGAGATCAGCGAGGAGACGGCGCTCCGGATCGAGGCCGCCGGCATCCAGGAGGTCCTGGTCCGCTCGCCGCTCACCTGCGAGGCCCGCTACGGCGTCTGCCGGGCGTGCTACGGCCGCAACCTCGCCACCGGCGAGATGGTCGCCTCAGGCGAGGCGGTCGGGATCATTGCCGCCCAGTCGATCGGCGAGCCGGGCACCCAGCTGACGATGCGGACGTTCCATACCGGCGGCGTCGCCGGTGGCATGGACATCACCGCCGGCCTGCCCCGCGTCGAAGAGCTGTTCGAAGCCCGGATCCCCAAGGGCAAGGCCGAGATCAGCCACATCGACGGGATCGTCGAGATCATCCGGAGCGACACCGGGACCAAGGTCAAGGTCGTCAGCACCGAGGTGTACGACACCCCCCTCGCCCTGCCCAAGGGGGCGGAGCTGCTGGCCGCCGCCGGCGACTCGGTCGAGGCCAACCAGGTCGTCGCTCGCTTCGCCGACGGTGACAGCGAGACCCCGACCGACGTCGCATCGCCGGTCAAGGGCTTCCTCGTCAAGGGCGATGACGGCCTGTCCGTCCGAGCCGAGGACGTCGTCGAGCGCGAGTACACGATCCCGCACAACGCCAAGCTCCTGGTCGAGAACGGCCAGGAGATCCGGGCGGGCGACGGCATCACCGACGGCCCGATCAACCCGCAGGAATACCTCGAGACGCGGGGCAAGGACGCCGTCCAGCGCTACCTGGTCAAGGAAGTCCAGAAGGTCTACCGGAGCCAGGGCGTCACGATCAACGACAAGCACATCGAGATCATCGTCCGGCAGATGCTCCGCAAGGTCCGGATCGACCAGCCGGGCGACGTCGACCTGCTCCCGACCGAGCTGATCGACCGGCTTGACTTCGAGGAGGAGAACAACAAGGTCCTGTCCGAGGGCGGCGAGCCGGCGACGGCCCAGACCGTGCTCCTCGGCGTGACCAAGGCGTCCCTCAACACCTCGTCGTTCCTCGCCGCGGCGTCGTTCCAGGAGACGACCCGGGTGCTCACCGAGGCGGCCATCAACGGCGCCAAGGACCACCTGATCGGGCTCAAGGAGAACGTCATCATCGGCAAGCTGATCCCGGCCGGGACCGGCGCGCCGGCGAACGTCGCCGCCCGCAAGGAGCGTGACCGTCGAGCGGCCCTCGAAGCCCTCGCCGGCGAGGCGATCGAGGACGGCGGATCCGAGTACAACCCGTTCCTCGAGGAAGGACGACCGGCCGACGAGGCCGCCGGCCTGGCCCTCGCGGCAACGATCGCCGGTGCGTCGGAGGAGGGCGAGTTCAATCCGTTCCTCACCGACGACGAGGCGAGCGACGGAGCCGGGGACGCGGCGGACGAGAGTCCGCTCGTGTCGGTCGGAGCCGCCGGGGGAGCCGCCGCGGACGGTGCCGACGAGGCCTCGGCCGAGTCGGTCACGGACGCCCCGACCAAGTAGGCCAGCGCGCGACGGAGCCGGCACCCGCAGCGTGGGGTGCCGGCTTCGTTGCGAGTCCGGAGACCGCTCGGCCGCTCGGCTCGGGGAGCGAGCACGTCCGCGCAGCCGCCCGCCCCGGCCTCGTTTGACACCGTTTTCGGGCCGCTGATACACTCCGCGTTCGTGGCCTCGGGAGGGGTCCGCGGTCAACGTGCGCGTCGACCACCCGAGTCATCCACCACCCCAGGAAGGTCCCCCGCGGGCTCTCCGCCCGCCGAACCGGCCACCTCGCCGGCGACCTCCGACCATCAGATCCAACACCCGCCCGAAAGGAGCAGCGTCTTCGTGCCGACGATCAGCCAGCTCGTGCGCCACGGTCGCCAGACCAAGATCAAGAAGGTCAAGGCGCCGGCCATGCGCAAGAGCTGGAACGGAATGAACCGCAAGCAGGTCTCCATCCCCGGAGCCCCGCAGAAGCGCGGTGTCTGCCTCCAGGTCCGGACGATGACGCCCAAGAAGCCGAACTCGGCGCTCCGCAAGATCGCCCGCGTCCGGCTGTCGAACCAGATGGAGGTCACGGCCTACATCCCCGGTATCGGCCACAACCTCCAGGAGCACTC
>JALYPW010000351.1 GCA_030856145.1 Chloroflexota bacterium
ATCACGAACCGGCCGTACCACTCTGACGGCGCGTAGCTGACCGAGCTTCGCCTCCAGCCGACGCTGTACGAATCGTCGAGCGGGCTGTCCGACTCGCGGTAGGCGCGGAAGCGGAAGCGGAGGTTGCCGGTCTTCAGGGTCAGGCGGCCCAGGTACTTGTTGACGATCGCGTTCGAGCGGAGCGGATCCGACAGGTACAGCCCGTTCACAGTGAAGTTCGAGGAGGTCGCCGGGTCCTCGCCGGTCACGCTGAAGCCGGTGATCACCTGGGCATGGCCGCCCGCCCAGCCGAGCATCCCGACCGGCTTCCGGTAGACCGCGATCGCTCGGACGGCGGCCTTGATGGCCGTGTCGAACGTGGAATAGGCGCGGTCGTCGTAGACCCGCTTGTTCGGATCGTTGATGGCCTCGGCGCCCCACCCGTAGTAGTTCAGGGCGTTCCGCCAACCGTGAGCGTCGGAGCCGGGCCGGCCAAGGGACAGGGTGTCATGGTTGCGGGAGAAGTACAGGATCGAGGTCATGTCCCGAACCTGCGCCCGGTCCGAGCTGTTCTGCGTCCGATAGTTCGTCCAGCGGAAGCCGTTGCCGCCGGTATCCGCCAGGTCCGTGAAGTTCAGCATCATCATCGTCGACGCCGCGACGCACGCCGTGTAATACGGGTCCTGGTAGAGGAAGCCGGAACTGCGGTAGAGGTTCAGTTTCCAGACCGTGCCGGCGCCCACCGTCGCCGGGACGAGGGCAGCGAGGAGCAGCAGGATCGTGGCAAGCGCGAGCGTGGGCCGGAGCCGGCTCAAAGCGATCGATCCCCTCCCAGGGCCCGGCCGGTGAGCGGTCGGGTTTTGGTCGATGGCCGCGGTCTGACGGCCTGGACACCCAGCATGCTCTCCGCTGGGCGGCCAGCCAATGGATCGATCGTACCGGCCCGACCATGAACCGGACAGCCCTGCAGACGTTGCAGTTTGCCCATCTGAGGCCGGACCGGGGGGCGAGCTAGCGGTCCCCCGCGGGCCCGGCTCGGTCGTCGCGGACGAGCCGGCCGGCCTTCGCGACGACGACCGGCCGTTCCAGCTCCGTGACGTCGGCCAGCGGATCGTCGGCGACCGCGACGAGATCGGCGAACCGGCCCGGCGCGAGCGACCCGACCCGGTCGGACCAGCCCATGAGCTCGGCGGCAGTCGTTGTTGCCGAGCGGATCGCGGCGAGGGGCGTCATGCCGGCCCGGACGTACGACGCGAATTGCCGCCCGTTGAGCCCGTGTGGGTAGACGCCGCTGTCCGTTCCGAACGCAATCCGGACGCCGCGCTCGATCGCCTTCGCCGTCACGGCCTCCGCGGCCGCCTGCGACTCGACGAGCTTGCGCATCGTCTCGGCCGGCCAATCGGTCGGACCGTCCGGGCCGAGTGCCCACTCGCCGTCATACAGGTCGACGCTGAAGAACGTGCCCGTGTCGGCGAGCATCGAGATCGCCTCGTCGTCCAGATACGACCCGTGCTCGACGCTCCGTGCCCCGGCCCGGATCGCCCGTTTCGCGCCCTCGGCCCCGTGGGCGTGGACCGCGACGTGGGTCCCGTACCAGGCGGCCTCGTCGACCGCGGCCCGAATCTCCGCCTCGCTCAGCTCCGGAGCGCCGGGCACGCCGCCCCGGGTCAGGACCGCGCCCGTGCCGATGCACTTGATCATCGTGGCCCCGCCGATCAGCAGGCGTCGGACGCGCTCGCGGACCTCGTCGACAGAGCGCACGACGCCGAACCGGAGCTCCTCGGGCAAGACGATGTCGCGGGCCAGACCGACGACGTCGCCGCCGCCCCACGGCGCGGTGATGAACGCTCCGGCGCACTGCATCCGCGGCCCGATGACATCGCCACGGTCGATTGCGTCGCGCAGGGCGCAGTCGGTGAACGCCCGGAAGGATCCCAGGTCGCGGACGGTGGTAAACCCGGCCCGGATCGTGTCGCGGGCGTGGCGGACCCCGATCAGGACTTCCTCGGCAGCGGAGGTGGTCGTCGACGGCACGCCCGCGGTCTGGACGTCGCCGACGAGATGGGCGTGGACGTCGATCAGGCCCGGCAGGACGGTCAGGCCGCGGAGGTCGAGAAACGCGGCGTCGTCGGGCGTGCCGTCATCGGTGCCGCCGATGGCCGTGATCCGCCCGTCGCGGTCGATGTGGATGATGCGGTCGTCATCGAGCGTCCCGGTCTCGATGTCGAGCAGGCGGCCGCAGCGGATCGCGATCGGTCGGCCCTCGTAGGGCTCGGCCATGGTCGGGTCCGTCATCGCCGCTCCGGGGCAGGCTCGCTCGGTCGTCCCCAGCCGTTGCCGATCAGCGGCACGGAGCCGCCGCTGGTCGCCAGGATTCGGGCCTCGAGCGTGACCGGGTTGGCGCCGCCGCCGCGGCCGAGCGCTCGGGCGTCGATCCGGGCAAGCGGCACCTTCAGCCGGAAGAGCCACGGCTGGCCGGGCGGCGACGCCGGACGGCACGACAGGTACAGGAATGGAGCCGTCGCCGTGCCATGGACGATCGGCC
>JALYPW010000388.1 GCA_030856145.1 Chloroflexota bacterium
CGTCAGCGGGGACATCGCCGATCGCGGCCCACTCGAGCGCGGCGCTCCTGCGATCGTGGACACCCGTGCCAAGGACGCCCGCGAGCTCGAGCGCCAGAAGGCGTGGCGCGACCAGGCGAGCCGGGCACTGATCGCCCACAACGCCGAGGAGGGCCTGGCCCCGGTCAACGCCGACGACCTCGACGACGATGACGACGATGCCTCACTGCCGATCGGAATCGAGGAGGGCGAGCGCGGCGAAGCGCTCCTCGTGCCTGGGGGCTCGCCCCTGCCCACGCTCCGGGTCCTGCCCCAGGGGATCAGCCGGAAGCGCCTCGAGGCCGCGATCCGCGATCTCCAGCTGCCGGTCCACATCGCCCGCGACGTCGACGAGGCGGACGTCGTCATGACGCTCCGCAACGAGTACAAGCAGAAGACGCCGATGCTCCGCGAGGCCGAGGAGCGGGCCCTCCCGATCTACGTCCTGAAGTCGAACACGGTGCCCCAGATGCAATCGAGCCTGACATCGATCTTCTCGCTCGAGATCGATCCCCGGGAGGCCGCCCTGCGCGAGACCGAGGAGGCGATCGGCATGGTCATCCATGGCTCGGACCCGGTCGAGCTGTCGCCCCAGAATGCCTACATCCGGCGGCTCCAGCACCAGATGGCCGAACGGGCCAACCTCGTCTCGCGCTCGCGCGGCCGGGAGCCGTACCGCCGGGTTCGGCTCTACCCTGACGCCGCCCGGCCGGCTTGGCGATGAGCGCCACCGAGGGCTCGCCGGCGACCCCGCGCCTCGGCCGGCTGCACCCGCACAACGTCGTGATCGACGTCGCCGATCACGATGTCGTCGTCCCGTTCTGGGAGGCGGCCCTGGGCTGGACGGTCCACCGGATCAATGACCAGTTCGTGGCACTGCGCGCACCCGCCGACGAGCAGATCGGGTTCGACATCCTGTTCCAGAAGGTGCCCGAGCCGAAGGTCGACAAGAACCGGGCCCACATCGACTTCGACGCCGACGACGTGGACGCCGAGGTGACCCGGCTCGTCGGGCTGGGTGGGAGCGTCCGTGGCGCGCATCGCCTCGGCGACTTCCGGTGGACGATCGTTGCCGATCCAGAGGGCAACGAGTTCTGCGTCACGATCCGATGACCGCGGTCGACGCTGGCGGCGTGGTGATCGCAGGCCCAGGCCGCCCATGACCGGCGTGGCGACAGAGTGGCGCCGTGGGTTGTTGCGGCTGGCGAATGGGCTGATCGTCTATGGGGTCATCGGGCTGGTGGTTGCCGCGATCGGCTTCGCATCACTGTCCGCGGCAAGCGGTCGGATCGGCTCGCTCGGCGAGCGGATCGTGTCCGAGGCCGTGAGCCTCGACTCGATCATCGTCCTGACTGCCGATGTCCTGGAGGACGCTGCAACGACGGCCCGGAGCTTCGGCCCCACGGTCGGCCGGACATCCGCCACCGTCCGCGAGGCCGCCGCTGCCCTGCGCGACATCGAACCCCGCCTCCGGGATCTGGAGACCCAGGCGAACGCAATCGAGATCTTCGGGAATCGGCCCGTCGCACCGCTCGGCCAGCTCTTCGGCCAGATCGCGACCGACGTCTCCGGCCTCGACGACCAGCTCGACGCAGTCGCCATCGAGATGGGCCAGAACGAGGTTGCGCTCACGGCCAACGCGGCGTCGCTCGGTGCGCTGGCGGACTTGGTCCGCGCGTACAAGGGACGCCTGCAGCCCGCCGCCATCGACGCCGGGATTGACGAGGCCCGGCGTCTGCTGCTGATCACCTTGGCACTCTTCATCGGCTGGACGGCTGTCCCCGCGGTCGGGTCGCTCGTCGTCGGTCGCTGGATGCGGCAGCTCGTGGAGCCGGCCCGAGCGGTTGCCGAACAGCCGCCCTCGGAGGCGGCGCCGGGGATCGACCAGAGCCATCCCTAGGTCGGCGCGGGCCACGAGGGCGGCGAGGGCACCCGGGCGAGCGGCCTCACAGCCGCCGGCATCGGGACCCGCTGCGACTACCGAAGGTCGCGCCGCAGCGCCGAGCGTGCCGCGAGGTAACCGCTCATCCCGTGGACGCCACCGCCCGGCGGCGTCGAGGAAGAGCACAGGTAGAGGCCTGGACCCGCGTGGTACGGATCGAGCGAGACCGTCGGGCGGAAGAGCAGCTGGCGGATGTCGGAGACGCCGGCGTTGATGTCGCCGCCGATGTAGTTCGCGTCGTGGGCTTCCATCTGGGCCGTCGAGTGCGTGGCCCGGGCGAGGATCCGGTCGCGAAAGCCGGGGGCGAAGCGCTCGACCTGCGCCTCGATCCGATCGGTCATGTCGACGTCCGAGCCGCCCGGCACGTGGCAGTACGCCCAGGCCGTGGTCGAGCCCGCAGGCGCCCGCGACGTGTCCCAGGGGTGGTACTGGACGAAGAGGGTGAACGGTCGGTCCGAGTGCCGGCCGGCGGCCACCTCCGCCTCGGAGCGGGCGACCTCCTCGAGCGTGCCGCCGAGATGGACCGTTGCGGCGCGGCGTGCTCCGTCCGCGGCCCACGGGACGGGTCCATCGAGGGCCCAGTCGACCTTGAACACGCCTGGGCCATAGCGAAATGCGAGGTAGCGCCGTCGGGTCCGCTCTGGGATCCGCGTCCCGGCGATGGCCACCGCCGCCCGTGGTGTCGTGTCGAGGACGACGACGCGGGCCGACGGCAGCGCCGCAAGGTTGCCGACGGGATGGTCCGTGACGATGTCGCCGCCGAGCGCGCGCAGCTCCGTTGCCAGCGCGTCCGCGACGGCCGACGACCCGCCTCGGATCATTGGCCAGCCCACCGCGTGCGCGTACAGCCCCAGGACCAGACCGAACGACGCCGTCAACGGCCGCCCGAGCGGGAGCATCGAGTGCGCCGCCAGACCGGCGAACAGGGCCCGGGCGGCATCGCCTCGAAACGTGCCGCGCGCAAGCCCTTCTGCGGAGCGCAGGGCCGGCAGCCCGAAACGGGCCAGCGCCAGAGGATGGCGCGGGATGTGGGCGACCGGCCGCAACAGCTCCTCTGAGAGCTTCCCGGCGTCGCGCGCAAGCGGCGCGAAGAGCCGTCGCCATGCCCCGCCATCGTCGGTCGTGCGATCTGCGTCCAGACCCGTCGCGGTCGCCGCGAGCGAGCGCTCAAGGACGGCCGCCCGCCCCCCATCGAGGACGTGTGCGACGGGCGCGTCCGGGTGGACGAACTCGACACCGTGGGCCGCCCAGTCGACCGTCTCGAAGAACGGGGAGGCAATCGTCAGCGGCAGGATGGTGGAGCAGACGTCGTGGCGGAACCCGGGGAGCGTCAGCTCCTCGCTTCGCGTCCCGCCGCCGATCGTCGGGGCGGCCTCGTACACTCGAACGGATCGGCCGGCCCGCGCCAGGGTGAGCGCCGCGGCGAGACCATTCGGCCCGGCCCCGACGACGATCGCGTCCAGCATGGGTCTGTCAAGCGCCCAGGGTTCCGCGGTCGAACCAGATCCGTTCCCCGAGGAACCGTTCCGTGACGGGGTCCCACGGGAACAGGATCAGGACCTGGAGAGAGACCGGCAGACCGCTCGGCGGCGCGCCGCCCCACGGCCCGACGTTCGTGCCGGTCAATGTCGCGACCTCGAAGACGCCCTGCGGCCCGACGACGATCTCCGACAGGGCGAAACGGTTGTCCGGGAAGGCCGCGAAGAGCTCGGTGTAGAAGGCCCGGGCGCCGTCGTGGCCCTCCCAGCGCTGGCGGGTCGGGATCATCTCGTAGACGCTCGTCGGCGCCAGCGTCGCGATCAGGCCATCGATGTCACGGCGGTCCTCGGCGATCGAGTGGCGGACCCAGAGCCGTTTGATCCGGCGGAGCTCGGCGGAGTCGAACGACCGGCCGAGCCGGCTCCGGATCGTGTCCATCGTCCGGGCATCGTACCGAACGGCGACCGCGGACCGGGCGGTGGCCTGCCGATGGATCAGGCACTGAAACGGTCAGTGCCGGACTTGCAGCATCGGCGAGCGCTATTTGAGCAGCACAGGCTTCGTTTCGTAAGCGGCGGCGAGCTCGCTCAGCCGGCGACGCTCCGCTTGACGACCGACGAACGGGATGTCGGTGTGGCCGAAGTCGTCGCCCTTGAACAGGAGTGGCTCGTCGAGCTCGCGGGCAAGCGCGTACGCGAAACAGTCACCGTAGTTCAGGCCCGCCGCGTGACCGCTGCCTTTCCCGAAGTCGCGGTATGCCTCGCGGGCGAGCCGGGCCTGGACCGCGGTGACGGGCTCGATCATGATCGCAGCACTCGCCAGGAGTTCATCGAGGCGTCGACTGACGAGGGGGTCGCGGGCACGGTCGATGACGATCGACGCCTCGAGGTAGGTCGCCGCAGAAATCCGGCAGACCGGCGAGGACGCAATTGCCTGCTCGTACAGGCGCCCGTCGGGCTCGAGGTTGATGATCGCCACGAGGGCAGATGAGTCGATGATCACTTCGGCAGGCCGTCCACGTCGTACAGAAGGTCGCCGTGGGCGATGTCGAAGAAGTCGTCCGGGAGGCGAGCTCGCATGTCGGCGGCGATCGCGTGGATCCGCTCGGCCATGCCGTCTCGCCCCTGCTCGAACTTGAGCCGATCCAGGCGCTCACGGATCGCCTCCGTCACGGCACCCGTGAGGGACTCGCCGGTCTGGTCGGCGAGTTCCTTGGCGAGCCGATACGTCTCCGGGTTCTTGATGTTCAGGCTCATGGTGGAATAGTACCATCATGTGGTGGATTTCAACCTCGCGACATCTCGCGTCTCCGTCACTCCCGGATTCGCCGCTCCGCCCAGGGAGCCTTGGTTTCCGTCAGGCGAACCTCAAGCGTCACCAGCGGGAATTCATCTGACAATTTCTCGCCTTGGCGAGTCTGTGCCGCGCGGCTCAGTGTTCCGTGGCGCCCGTGAACGTCCAGCCCTCGATCCGGACCGCCGGCACGAGGACGCCGCCGAAGTCGCCGCGGAGCGTCCGCCGCTCGCGGCCCACCGCCACGGTGCCGGCCAGTGCGGCGAGATAGCTCTGCGTGAAGCGCAGGTTCCGGACGGGCCCGACGATCTGCCCGTCCTCGACGAGGAACGTCCCGTCGCGGGTCATCCCGGTCACGATCGCGAGCTTGGGGTGGACCGGGTTCGTGTAGTGGAACCGCGTCACGAGGAGGCCGCGCTCCATCTCCCCGACGAGGTCGGCACGGGACGTCGAGCCGCCAGCCATCACCATGTTCAACGGAAACGGGCCATACGAGTTCGGGGCCGGCAGACCGTGGCCCGTTGACGTGACCCCGCCGCGCGCCGCCGTCTGCTGGTCGTACACGACATCCCGGCAGACCCCGCGCTCCACGAGGACCACCCGCTGCTTGGCGACGCCCTCGTAGTCGAACGCCATCGGCAGGGCGCCCGGCTCGGTCGCGTCGTCAACGATCGTGACGAGCTCGCTCCCGACCACCCGCCCCGGCTCGGCGAACGAGCGATCCTCCTGGACCGCGAGGGCGCTGAAGCCCAGGTACCCGAGGATGGACAGGAGGTCGACGACGGCCGGCTCCTCGAGGACCACCGTCCAGTCGCCGGGATCGACGGCGATCGGGTTGACCGACGCTCGCGCCTTCGCCGCGGCTTCCCGGCCGACGGCGCCGGCATCGATCGCGGTGGCATCGACCGCCGCCTGCTCGCCGTAACCGTTGCCGCCGTCGGGACCCATGTGGACCGTCAGGAGCTGAGCGGTGGTCCGGCGCTGGACTGCCCGGATGCCCTTCGAGTTGGCGACCGCCAGGTGTTCGGCCGCGGTCGAGAACGATCCGAACGCCCGCACGCCGGCCGCGTCCGCGGCGGCAATGACCGCCCGGACGCCCTCGGCGCGCATTTCCGGGGTCGCGCCGGCCGTCCCCTCGGACCAGGCCGCGGGGATCTCGACGATCGGCGTCGGCTCCGGCAGGCCGCCCCAATCCTCGAGCTCGGCCGAGTTGCGGGCGATCGCGGTCGCGGTCTCGGCCAGCCGGCGGAGGCTCTCGTCGTCGAGCCGGTTCGAGCTGGCGACCCCGACCCGCTTCCCGATCGCGACCCGGAGATTGATCGAGCCGTTCGTCTCGGCGACGTTCTGGTGGATCTCGCTGTTCGCGAAGCGAGTCAGCTGGGCCCGCTCGTCCGAAACGACAGCCTCGACCTCGGTGCCGCCGGCGGCCTCGGCGAGGGCCACGACCCGATCGGCGATCGCGAGCGTGTCGAACCGTGCGGCGCGATCCTCGCTCACCATCGGGTCACCACTTGCCGACCCCGACCTGGACGTCGCGGAAGCGGGCACCGGAGCAGCCGTGGCCGACATGCCCGCCCTGGCCCGGCTCGCCCTTGCCGCAGTTCGGCGTCCCGTGCATCACATAGCTCGATGCGTCGCCGACCGCATCGAGCGAGCGCCAGAACTCGTAGGTGATCCCGGTGTAGGTCGGGTTCTTGAACAGCCGGCCCTTCTTGCCGCCCTTGATCTCGTAGGCGACCTCGGTGGCGAACTGGAAGTTCAGGCGGCGGTCGTCGATCGACCATGATCGGTTCGAGGCGAGATACAGGCCGTCGTCGGTGTCGGCGACGATGTCGTCGAGGCTCATCCCGGGCCGTGGCAACAGGTTGATGTTCGTCATCCGGATCAACGGGATCCGGTTCCAGCCGTCGGCCCGCATCGCGCCGCCGGATTGTCGCCCGATCCGGGGCGCCGTCTCGCGGCTCGACAGGTAGCCCACGAAGATCCCGTTCTCAACCAGCGGTACGCGCTGGGCCGGCACTCCTTCGTCATCCCAACCGAAGGTGCCCATCCCGCCGGGCGCAGTGGCGTCGGCGACGAGGGTCACGAGGTCGCTGCCGTAGCGGAAGCCCTCGTCGAGCTTGTCGGTCGTGAGGAAGCTCGTGCCGGCGTAGCTCGCCTCGGTGCCATAGACCCGGTCGAGCTCGGTCGGGTGGCCGCAACTCTCGTGGATCTGCATGTACAGCTGCGACGGGTCGAGGATCACCGTGAACCGGCCCGACGGGCACTGCGGCGCACTGAGCAGGGCGACGGCCTCCTCGGCGAGCGGCCCGGCCCGGCCGACCAGGTCAAGGCCGCGGACGTACTCGTAGCCGGCGGCAGCAAACGGGCCGCCGTCGGCGTCGGGGTAGGTCCGGCGCTGGTGCTCGTCGCCCTCGATCGCGTTGGCTTCGATGCCGGCCCCGACGTGGGTGAACGTCTGCTCGGTCCAGCTCCCGTCGGTTGCGCCGAACGTCCGCGTCTCCCGCTGGGCGTCGTAGCGGGTCTCCGTGAAGGCGACGCCGTCCACGCTCCGGGCGGCCTCGTCGGCGGCGAGCAGGAGGCCGATCTTCTCCTCCAGCGGGACGACGAAGGGGTCCTCCGCGATCGGGGTCTCGTAGGTGCCGTGGGCCGCCGGCCGGTCGTCGAGCCGGACCCGGTCGCGGAGGGCGGTCGCGCTGGCCCTGGCGATCCGGACGGCGTCGGCGGCGACCCGATCGGCCTCGTCGGCGGTGAGGCGCGAGCTGCTTGCGAAGCCCCACGCGCCGTCGACGAGGACGCGCACGCCGAAGCCCTCGCTCTCGCCCGCGGCGACGCCCTCGACCCGGCCGGACTTGACGGCGATCGACTCGTCGCGGCGGTGGACGACGCGGACGTCGGCGTACGACGCGCCGAGTTGGACGGCCGTATCGAGGGAGCGGTCACTCAGGTCACGCATCGGGGCGGGACTCTAGCAGGACAAGCCGGGTGACCGCGTGACGCGCCCGCCACCGCGCGGTGGCTTCGACCAGACCAACCGATCGTCCGAAATCGAACGGCGTCGACGGCCACCTCCATTTCAGTCGATCGTCCGACGTCGGAGTCCGAGATCGGCGGATGGCGCAAGACACGCGTGAGTCTCGACGGCGATCGAAATCGGAGCATCGAACCGGGCGGTGACGCGGCAGGGTCCGAGGGCCGGCGACGTCAGAGGACGGGACGGCCAGCCAGCGCCTGCCACGTCAGGAAGAGCCCGAGCCCGAGGACGGCGATCGAGGCGAGAAGCGGCGCGAGGGCGGCGAGCCGGCCGAGGCTCGAGTGGCGCGGCATCCGGTCCAGGCGGCCGCGAGCGAGGATCATCGTCAGGCCGACGCCCGTCATCACCGCGGCCATCCCGAGCCCGAAGGCAACGACGAGGACGAGCCCGAACGCCGGCCGGCCGGCAGCGATCGAGCCGAGCAGGATCAACAGGGCCGACGTCGACGGGATCAGGCCGCCGGCCAGGCCGAGGACGAACAGGCCGCGCCAGGAGAGGGTGGCGCCGGCGGCCGGGAGGTGGCTGTGGCGAACGCCGCCGTGGCTGTGCTCGCCGGGAGCGGCCTCGTGCTGGTCCGGCTCGTGCGGGTGCTCGTGATCGTGCGGGTGCTCGTGCACGGGGTCGTGGGTGCCCGCATGCGGGTGCGCATGATCGTGCGGCGCCGCGGGTCCCTCCGGGTCGGCATGCCCGTGATCGTGCCCGTCGAGCGCGTCCGCCGCCCCGTCGCCGCCAACGACCCGGCCGCGCCGCCGGCGGACTTCGCCGATCAGCATCCACGCGCCGATCGCAACGATCGACACCGCGGCGATCACCGGCGTCACGCGGTAGACGACATCGGGCGGGAGGACGCTCCCCGCGCCCAGGATCAGCAGCGCAAGGACGAGGATCCCGAGCGTGTGCGACACGGCGACCGACAGGCCGAGCCCGACGGCGTGGATCGCCGTCCCGCGCGACCCGACGAGGTAGGCGGCCATCAGCGTCTTGCCGTGGCCCGGGGTGAGGGCGTGCCCGGCCCCGATCACGACCGCGGTCGCAAGGGAGGCCAGGAGAACGAACGGCGTCAGGTCGGCCGACCGGAAGATCGCCGGCAGCTCGCCGCCGACCCCGCCCGGGACCGCGCCACCGGGGACTGCACCGC
>JALYPW010000389.1 GCA_030856145.1 Chloroflexota bacterium
GGTCCGGGCGAACGCCCGCTGTTGCCGGGTCCGCCGCGCGAGCCACCCGGGCCGCCGCGACTGAATCCGGATCCGCCGGGTCGCTTGGGACGATCGCCGTCCCGTTTCGGTCGATCAGCCACGAGCGGCCTCCAGCTGGCGCCGCCAGCGCTGTCCGTCCCTGGTGTCCTCGACCGCGATGCCGCGCGACGCCAGTTCGTCGCGCAGCCGATCCGATTCGGCCCAATTCCGGTTCGCCCGGGCGGTGCCGCGCTCGTCGAGCAGGCGCCGGGTCTCCGCGTCGAGCTCCTCCTCGGCGGCCGGCAGGACGCCCAGGACCTCGTCGAACGAGCGCAGGGTCGCGAGAGCACGCTCCGCATCGGCCGACGACAGCGTCCGCCCGTCGATCCGGCGGTTCAGGTCGCGCACGAGGTCGAACACCACCGCCAGCGCGGCCGACACATTGAGATCGTCGTCGAAGGCCGCGCTGAATGCCGCGTCGGCGCCCGCGAGGCCGTCGACGAGGCTCGGATCGTCTGCCCGGTCCTCGCGATAGGCCCCGAGAGCGGCCACGATCGCCTCGAGCCGCTCGACCGCCGCAGCCGCGGCCAGGAGTGCCTCGTCGCTGTACTGGTTGGCCGCCCGGTAGTGGACCGCGATCAGGGCATAGCGGAGCGCCCGCGCCGAAACCCCGGCGTCGAGCAGCGCGCCGACCCGGGCGATGTTGCCGACCGACTTGGCCATCTTGGACCCGCTCGATTGGAGGTGCGCGCAGTGCATCCACGTCCGGACGAAGGGCCTGCCGGTGGCCGCCTCGCTCTGGGCGATCTCGTCCTCGTGATGCGGAAAGATCAGGTCGATCCCACCGGTATGGATGTCGAACGACGGTCCGAGATGCTTCATGGACATCGCCGAGCACTCGATGTGCCAGCCTGGCCGACCCAGCCCGATCGCGGTGTCCCACGACGGCTCGTCAGCCTTCGGGCCCTTCCACAGGGCGAAATCGCGGATGTCGTCCTTGGCGTACTCGTCGGCCTCGACCCGCTCGCCGACGCGCATCTGCTCGGGGTCGACTCGAGCCAGGCGGCCGTAGGCGGGCCACGATGCGATCCGGAAGAAGATCGAGCCGTCGTCGGTCCGATACGCGTGGTCACCGTCGAGAAGGGTGGTGATCAGGCTCACGATCTCGTCGATGTGGCCGGTCGCTCGGGGCAGGACGTCGGGTCGGACCATGCCGAGCCGATCGGCATCGGCGATGAACACGTCGAACCACCGGTCGGACAGCTCCTGGATCGAGGTGCCCGCGGCCTTGGCGCCCTTGATGATCTTGTCGTCGATGTCGGTGATGTTCATGACCCAGGTCACGCGCAGGCCGCTTCGGCGGAGGTGGCGAACCAGGAGGTCGGCGAACAGGAAGCTCCGGAAGTTGCCGATGTGGGCGGGCCCGTAGACCGTCGGACCGCAGCTGTAGACGCGGACATGGCCCGGTTCGAGAGGTTCGAGGGGTTGGTCGACGCCGCTCAGGGTGTCGCGCAGGCGGATCGTCATGACCGGGCCCCGGCTGGTCGGGTGACGACCGCGACCGCGTGGGCGGAGATGCCCCGACCGGCGCCCTCCATCCCATCGAGGTTGCCGCTCGATGCCTTCACGTTGACGGCCCCGGGCTCGACGCCGAGGATTGCCGCGATCCGCTCTCCGATCGCCGGCAGGCTCGTCGCGAGGCGTGGTCGGCCGGCCACGATCGTGCAGTCGAGGCTCGTCACGAGGAGGCCTGCGGCTGCGATCCGGCGGACCACCTCGCCGAGCAACTCGCCGCTTGCGATGCCCCGAGGCGTCTCCGGGCCGGCCGGGAAGATCCGCCCGAGGTCGCCCAGGCCGGCGGCGCCGAGCAGCGCGTCGGCCACCGCGTGGAGGACCACGTCGCCGTCGGAATGGCCGCTCAGGCGCGGCGCTCGCTCGATCACAAGCCCGCCGAGCGCGAGCCCGGTGCCCGGCCCGAAGGGGTGACTGTCGGTTCCGAAGCCGACCCGGATCTGCGCCGCGGCCGGAGCCGACTCGCTCGGCGAGCGGTCGCCGATGAGCGTCGCGACGCGGGCGAGATCGTCGGGCAGGGTCACCTTGAGATTGCGCTCGGAACCGGGAACTGCATGGACGGGCAGTCTACAGGCCTCGAGCAGGGCGGCCTCATCGGTGAACGTCTCGGGCCCGTCGGCCGGGAACCGCCCGTAGGCCTCGCGGAGGATGTCGGTCCGGATGCCCTGCGGTGTCTGGGCGGCGCCCAGGTCGGCGC
>JALYPW010000406.1 GCA_030856145.1 Chloroflexota bacterium
GAGCCGACGGTCGGCTCGGTTGCGGTCGCGCTCGGATGGTGAAGCGGTGGTGACGAACTGGCTGGCCGAGCTCGACGGCCGGCGGGTCACCGTCGAGGTCCCGGCCTCGAGCGCCAACCTGGGAGCCGGCTACGACTGCCTTGGCGTCGCCCTCGGACTGTTCAACCGGGTCGAGGTCGAGGTCCGCGGCTGGAGCAGGGGCGAGATCGAGCTGACCGTCGAAGGCGAGGGAGTGGACGAGCTCGCCGCGGACCGCACGAACCGCTGCGTCCAGGGGATCGAGGCCGCCCTGCGCGAGGTTCGCGGCGAGATGCCCGAGGGGGTCGGCTGGCGGATCGAGATGCGCAACGAGATCCCGCTCGCACGCGGGCTCGGCTCGTCGGCGGCTGCGACCGTCGCCGGGCTGGTGGCCGGCAACAGCCTGCTCGGCGAGCCGCTGACATCGGTCGACCTGCTCCGGCTCGCGACCGCGATCGAGGGCCACCCCGACAACGCTGCGGCCGCGCTCCTCGGCGGGTTCACCGTCTCCGCGCTGACCGACGACGGTATCGAGTTTCTGCGCTTCGACGCGCCACGCGACCTCCGCGCCGTGCTCTTCATCCCCGAGCTGCGCCTGTCGACGACGGACATGCGGGCCGCTCTGCCGGCGAAGGTGCCCCTGGCCGACGCCGTGGCCAACATCGGACGGGTCGCGATCGGGGTCGCCGGGATGGCGATGGGCCGGTTCGACCTGCTCCGGGTCCTGACCGTGGACCGGATCCACGAGCCGTACCGGGCGAAGGCCTATCCGCAGCTCCCGCGGCTCGTCGAGTCGGCGCGCAAGGCTGGGGCGATCGGGGCCTGCCTGTCCGGTGCCGGCTCGACGGTCCTCGCCTTCTCCGACTCCGTCCGGACGATCAGCCGGATCGAGGGCGCGTTCAGCGCGGCGGCCGCCGACACGGACCTGCCCGGGCGGATCGCGGTCGTGTCGCCACGCAACGTGGGCGCCCACGTGGTGAAGCGGCCCGGCTGACAGGTCTCGTCCGTCGCGGTCCGGGGCGGTCGCGGTCCTGCCCGGCCGGGCGCCGGCTCAGCCGCCCGCCGCTTCACCGTCATCGGCCCGCCGATCGCCGCCCTCCGGCGGGGGCGTCCACGATCGCGTGGCGTAGCGCTGCTGGCGCCGGACCAGCTCGCTGACCCGTTCCTGGTCGAACCGCGCCAGCTCCAGCTCGCGGGCCCGCTCCTCGGCGTCGATCGACGCTGCATCCGCGAGAACTTCGCCGGCCTCGCCGCCGGGCGCATCCGCCCCGTCGCCTCCGAACAGCCTGCGCAGGAAGCCCATGGCTCAGGCTCCGGCCACGACGCTCGGCGTCCGACCGCGGACGAACGTGAGCGTCTCCTCCCAGGCCTGGCGACTGGCCTCGCCGAACTCGTCGGCCTTGCGATCGAAGAAGCTGTGCGGAGCGCCCTCGTAGCTCACGATCCGGTGATCGACGCCGGCCGTCGTCAGTGCCGCCTCGAACGTCGCGATCGATTCCGGCGGGATCGACGGATCGGCCGTGCCGAACAGGCCGAGGACCGGGTTCGACATGTCCGCGGCGACCTCGGCCGGCGCCGCCATCCCCGCCCGGCCCGGTCCGACGGGGATCCCGTACAGCCCGATCGACCCGGCCAGCTCGAGTCCCAGGGTCGGCGTCAGGAAGGCGAGCCGGCCGCCCATGCAGAAGCCGATCGTGAACAGGTTCGCGACCCGTCCCTCGTTGGCCATCCGGAGGTGCTCGGCGCCGGCCCGGACGTCGGCCGCCAGCCCTTCCCAGGTGAGCTGGTTGACGTGGGGCATGAACGCGAAGCCGTGCTCGCGCCCGCCGAGCCCGGCCGTCCGGCCGAAGTAGTCGATCGCGAGCGCATCGACGCCGTGCTCGGCGAACCGCAGGGCGAGCTCCTCGTAGTAGGGGTGCAGGCCGCGGACGTCGGGCAGGATCACGATCCCCGCGCCGGTCGCGGTCGTCGCCCGCGCCCGGAACGCGCGAAGGCGGTTGCCGTCGGCGGCGTCGAGGATCAGCGCGGTCGAGTCGAGGGCGCCACCGGCGATCGGCGCGATCGGCGGCCGCGAGTCGAGGTCGAAGCACATGGCACAGCTCCTTCGGGTTCGGCCAAGGCTAGCGCGCCCGCGGGGCCCGTGTCCGCAACCGATCCGGCACCGGGCGGCCACGGCCCGCGATCGCCAGGAGCGAGCCGGCTCTTGGCTCGCCCGCTACCCGTCCAGTGGGCATTTCCTGGGGAACGATTGCGGAAGGCGCAGAAGCTCCGCGACGGGGACCTCCCCAGGCGTTCAGAAGCCCGTGCGGCGGGTAGCAGTGGCTGCAAGGTCCGGGCGGCTGGAACTCGGCGCGGTGTCGGCGAACGCTGTCGATCGTCCAGCCCTTCGGCTACTCGTGGGGCGGGTACTGTCGATCCTGGGCTCGGATCGGGATCCGGCCGATCGCAGCCGTTCTCTGAGGCGGGCCGGCTGATGCCAGCGTCCCGAGTGGCTCGGCGCGACCGGGGCGGCCGCGACCGGGGCGGTCGCGACCGGGGCGGTCGCGGCCGCAACCGATCGGCACCGGGGCGGCCCGGAACCGGGCGGTAGAATGGCTCGATGCCTGCCGCGCCGCTCGTCGTCCAGAAATTCGGGGGGTCCAGCCTCGCCGACGCGGACCGGATCCGTCGCGTTGCGCGACGGATCGCCCGCGAGCGCGCGGCGGGGTCGGACCTCGTCGTCGTCGTGTCCGCGATGGGCGATACCACCGACGAGCTCCTCGGTCTGGCCGCCGCGATCACTGACGTCCCCGACGAGCGCGAGCTGGACATGCTCCTCGCGACCGGCGAGCACCAGAGCGCGACGCTCCTGTCGATGGCCCTCCATGCCCTCGGCGTGGGAGCGATCAGCCTGAGCGGCCCGCAGGCCGGGATCACGACCGACGGCCGGTATGGTCGGGCCCGGATCGCGAGCATCGACCCGGCCCGGGTCCGGACGGAGATCGAGCAGGGCAGGATCGTGATCGTGGCCGGCTTCCAGGGCCGGGCCGAGAGCGACGACCTCGCGGCGGCCGATATCACGACCCTCGGCCGGGGCGGCAGCGACACGACGGCCGTGGCCCTCGCCGCCCGGCTCGGTGCCGACCGCTGCCAGATCTTCACCGACGTCAAGGGCATCTACACCGCCGACCCACGGCTCGTCGCCGACGCCCGCCAGCTGAGCGTCATCGGCTACGAGGAGATGCTCGAGCTCGCCCACCAGGGCGCCCAGGTGATGCAGACCCGGGCCGTCGAGCTGGGCTGGGTCAACGACGTCGTCATCGAGGTCCTCAGCTCGTTCGAGGACGCTCCCGGAACGCTGATCAAGGAGGACCCGCTCGTGGAGCAGCGGAACAAGGTCCGTGGCCTCGCCCACGATCGAAACGTCGCCAAGGTCACGATCGTCGCGGTGCCCGATCGGCCGGGCATCGCCCGGAGCCTCTTCGAGCCTCTGGCCGAAGCCGGCGTCAACGTCGACATGATCGTGCAGAACGTCGGCCACGGCGGTGAGACGGACATGTCGTTCACGGTCCCGCAGGCCGAGCTCGGCAAGGCGAAGAAGACGCTCGAGGGCATCGTCCGCGACCTCGGGGCGCGCGAGATGACGACCGACGCGTCGGTCGCCAAGGTGAGCATCGTCGGGGCGGGCCTCCACAACGCCCCGGGCTATGCCGCCCGGATGTTCGGCACGCTCGCCGACGCCGGCGTGAACATCGAGATGATCTCGACCTCGGAGGTCCGGATCACGTGCATGATCGCCGAGGACGCCCTCGAGATCGCCCTGCGCGCGCTCCACGACGCGTTCGAGCTGGAGCGGCCCGAGTCGGCGGCGGTCGAAGCTGCGAACTCGGCCGGGGGATCGTGGGAGTCGGCGAGCCGGTGACGGCCCGCGCCGCAATGGCCGTTCAGAACCTGCCGCCGCTGACGGTCCCGGGGCTCGGCCGCCAGGAGCGGTTCGCGAGTGTCGGCTCCACGAACGACATCGTGCGGGGCTGGCTGACCGCGGGAGAGTCCGAGATCTGCCTCGCGATCGCCGACGAGCAGACCGCCGGGCGCGGTCGCAACGGGCGCACCTGGACGGCCCCGCCGGGCGCCGGACTGCTCCTGTCGCTCGGCTTCCGCCCGACGTGGCTCGCACCCGATCGCGTCTGGCGTCTCGCGGCCACGATCTCGCTGGCGATGGCCGACGCGGCCGAGGAGGCCGCCGGCCTGCCCGATCGCTGCGTCCGCCTGAAGTGGCCCAACGACCTCGTGATCGCGGTGGACGCGAACGGACGGGCCCTCGACCCGCAGGGCCTCGACGCCGATCTTGTTGGCGCGTCTGTCCGGAAGCTGGGCGGCGTCCTCGGCGAGACCGACGGCCTGGGCAGCGACGATCCGCGAGTCGTCGTCGGGATCGGGCTGAACGCCGATTGGCCGCTGGCCGCATTCCCGACCGAGCTGGCCGGGATCATGACCTCACTGCGGTCCGCGTCCGGCGAGCGGCCGGTGGATCCGGCGCTGCTGCTCGACGCGTTCACCTCCCGGCTGGAGACCCGGATCGAGGCCCTCCACGGCGGCCGGTTCGACGTTGCCGACTGGGTCGAGCGCCAGGTCACGACGGGCCGGCGGATCGACCTCGTGGCCCCCGACGGCACCTCCGAGACCGTCCTCGCCCGCGGCGTGGACGCGGCCACGGGAGCGCTCCGGGTGGCCGCCCCGACCGACCTCGAGCCTGACGCCGAGCGCCACGTGTTCGTCGGCGAGATCCGCCACGTCCGGCTGGCGGGGGTGTAACACGATGGCTCGACCGGTATTTGGAAGAGTGAGCGTCCCGGGACGTGCGTCGTCGGCCTCAGCCGAGCGCCCGGCCCGCGTCGTCCATCTCGATCGCGACCGGCCGCTGGTGGAGGCGGCCCAGCGCGACCTCCTCGCGTTCGATGCGCTCTATCGCAGGTATCTCGCCCAGGTGTACAGCTACGCGTTCTACGAGCTCGGCGACCATCACGAGGCCGAGGACGCCACGGAACGGACGTTCCTCGCCGCGCTCACGAGCCTTGGGCGGTTCGAGGAGCGGGCCCGCCCCGCCGACGGCGAGGGCGCCTCGACGTTCCGCGTCTGGCTCTTCCAGATCGCCCGGAACGCGGTCGCGAACCAGCGCCGTGGTCGGCGTCGCCATCCGCAGGCGCCGCTCGAAGCCGCCGCGCTCGTCGCCGATCCACTCGACATCGAGGCCGGAGCGGCCGCCCGCGACGACGCCAGCGCCGCGTATCAGGCCGTCGGGCGATTGCCCGCAGATCGCCGACGGGCGCTCGTCCTGCGCTTCGTGGAGGAGATGTCGACCGCCGAGATCGCAGGCATCCTGGGCAGATCGGAAGGTGCGGTCCGGGTGCTGATCCACCGGGCGCTGCGGAGCGTCGCCCGCGACCTGAACGGTCGCGAGCGGTGATGCCCCTCGACCGCGACGCCGTCTCGGCCGACGCGCTCCTCACCGACCTCTACCTCGACGCGCTGCTGGCCGGCGCTGTCCTCGACCTCGAGACCGCCGGATCGGCCGGCGTCGGCGGTCGGCTCGACCCGGCGACCGCGGGTGCGGCCGAGCGCCTCCGCCACGACCTCGTCCGGGTCCACCCGTCGTTCCGCTTCGAGGAGCGACTGGCGACGCGCCTCGCCGAGACCGCGGGCGGGATGGGCATCGCGCTGGCCGTCGGCGGCGATGCGCGGCTCGTCCCGTTTCCGGCC
>JALYPW010000425.1 GCA_030856145.1 Chloroflexota bacterium
CTCGAAGGCGAGTATCCAGCCTGCATACTTCGTATGCGTTCAACCGTCCTTCGCTCCCCTCGAGGTGGCCCGTGTCGTCCGTCCAGAACCGTCTCGCCGGTGATCGGCCCGTGCCCGATCTGATCACGGAGGTGCCCGGCCCCAAGGCCCGTGCCCACGTGGCGTACGACGAGACCTGGACCTCGCCGAGCCTGCCGCGGGCCTACCCGATCGTGCCCGTCCGCGGCGAGGGGCTGACGGTCGAGGACATCGACGGCAACCTCTTCCTCGACTTCGCGGCCGGGATCGCCGTGACCTCCACCGGCCACTCGCATCCGGCGGTGGTCGGCGCGATCAAGGAGCAGGCCGGCGAGCTGATCCACTTCAGCGCCAGTGACTTCTACCTGCCGATCTACGCCGAGACCTGCCAGCGGATCGCCGAGCTGACGCCGATCGCCGGCGGCCGGGCGCGCGCCTACCTCGGCAACTCGGGGGCAGAGGTCGTCGAGGCGTCGATCAAGCTCGCCCGCTACGCCACGCATCGGCCGTATGTCGTCGCCTTCCTGGGCGCGTTCCACGGCCGAACGTACGGCGCGGTCTCGCTGACCGCGTCGAAGGCCAAGTACCACGCCGGCTTCGGGCCGCTCCTGCCGGGCGTGTTCCATGCGCCGTTCGGCAAGGTCGCGGACCTCGCCTGGTTCGACGACGTCCTGTTCGACAAGCTGGCTCCGGCCAACGAGGTCGCGGCGATCATCGTCGAGCCGATCCAGGGCGAAGGCGGCTACCTCGTTCCCGAGGACGGCTTCCTCGAGGGCCTCCGGGCGATCTGCGACAAGCACGGAATCCTGCTCATCGCCGACGAGATCCAGTCGGGCGCCGGCCGGACCGGGACGATGTGGGCGATCGAGCAGTGGGGCGTCAAGCCCGACATCCTGCTGACGGCGAAGGGGATCGCGAGCGGGATGCCGCTTGGGGCGATGGTCGCCCGGGCGGACCTGCTCGAGGCCTGGGGCCCCGGCGCCCACGGCTCGACATACGGCGGCAACCCGGTTGCGTGCGCGGCAGCCCTGGCCACGATCGAGCTGCTCGAGGGCGGCCTGGTGGCCAACGCTCGGGCCCGCGGCGAGCAGGCCGTGGCCGGGCTCCGGCCGCTCCTCGATCGCTACCCGTCGCTCGTCCGGGACGTTCGCGGTCGGGGCCTGATGCTCGGCGTCGAGTTCGACTCGGCCGAGCACGCCGAGGAGGTCCAGTGGGCTGCCTTCCAGCGCGGCCTGCTCGTCCTCGAGTGCGGCAAGTCGTCGGTCCGGATGTCGCCGGCACTGACGGTCAGCGAGGCCGAGATGGCGACCGCGCTCCGAATCTTCGCCGAGTCGGTGGCCGCGATCGCAGGTGAGGGGGAGGATCAGCCGATCCTCCACGCCGCCGAGGCCGCCCACGCGATGGCAGGTCCGGAGGCGGCCGGCTGACCTTGGGCCAGTATTGCGCCGATCTCGGCGGCGACCTCGATGTGAAGTAGCCCCGGGCTGAGAGGAGGCCGCCGGGAGACCGGCGGCCACTTCGTTTCTCGATCGCGTCCGGACGGACCGGCGCCGCGGGCGTCATCTGGACCCCGAAGATGGCGGAACTTTTGGGCCATCGTAATCCTGCGACTGGTTCGCCACACTGGCGGAGCCCTGAGTGATCAGTACTCCCCCCCGACGGCCCCCCGGCCGATTCAGCCGCCACGCCCTGGAAGGAACCCATCGAATGCGCGTGCTCCCCAATCGCCGCCTGACCAGGCCGCACGCGTTCAGGTTGGGAATTGGCCTGCCTCTTGTGGCCCTGATCGCGCAGGTGCTCCTGATGGCGCCGGTCGTCCAGGCCGGAGCGGTGTACCCGAACCCCCCGAACGCCACCCCGGTTGCATGGCCCTCGTCCTTCACGAGCTACACCACCGACACCGGCACCGCGATCTCCGATGTCGAGAGCGAGACGGGCGTCGGCCCAACGTATGACATCAGCTCCGGTGGCGGCGGCGCCTCGTCGGTTCTCCTGTCCCTATCGGCGGGCGCCGCGTTCTTCCGCGTGCGGGTCGGCACGAACCCGATCGACACCACCAAGGGTGGCTTCGACAATGCGACGTGGCTGGTCCTGATCGCGACCGAGGATTCGCCGGGCGTCTGGACAACGAAGGCCGTGACCGGCGTTGACGGCAAGCCGGTCGGGTCCGCGGCATCGCCCGACAGGGCCTATGTCGGCAACGCGCCCGGGACGGGCATCACCGATGTCTATCAGTTCACCAAAGACGCCCCGGCCTTTGATCCGCTCAATGCGGTCGGCACCGGCGCACGCGTTGTCGCGGCGGGGGGCGGCCAGTACTTCATCGACTGGCAGGTCCCCGTCAGCACGCTCGCCGCGGTATCGGGCAACGCCGTCACCGCCAGTACGCCGGTGCGCCTCTTCTTCGGCTCGTCAGCTGCCGCGAACCTTGCCACCATCAACAAGGACTACATGACCGGCGCCGCAGTGAGCTTCGCCGGGCTGGCCACGGTCACCCTGTCGCCGCCGACGCTGACGCTCACCGAATCGAAGACCTCGATCAGCGGCCCGAACCCGCCGCAGGCCCTCTCGCCGAGTATGTACGACATCACCGTGACCGCCTTGAACAGCGGCGGCTCCAGCCTCTTCGCGCCGAGCATCGTGACCACGATTCCGGCCGGCGTCTCGATCGTATCGAGCAGTTCGGCCACGGGCACGATCGGCGCCGTCGGCCAGACCGTCACGTGGTCACCCGGGACGATGCTCAGTGGATCCGGGACGATCAGCGCCACGATCCGCGTCTCGGTGACGCCCGCGATCGGCGATGTCGGCTCGACCGTCGCGCTCGCGAACGCGGCCGCCGGAACCGGCAGCGACGGCAGCGCGACGATCACCGGCACGGGCACGGCCCAGTCGGCAGGGCCGGTCGCCGACGTCCCGCACACGACGACGACCGTGGTCTCGTGCCCAGCCGGCCCCATCGACTACGGGACCGACGTCACCTGCACAGTCACGGTCACCGACACCTCCTCGAGCGGCTCGACCGTCCCAACGGGCACCGTCGCGATGACCGGCACCCTCGGCACGTCGACGACCTGCACCCTGGCCAGCGCGAGCGCCGCGAGCGCCTCGTGCACCGTGACGTTCACCGCGACCGGCGTCGGGTCCGGCTCGCTGTCGGGTACCTACGGCGGCGACGCGGCCCATGCCTCGAGCAGCGGCGCGTCCGGCACGATCCCGATCGTCAAGAAGGACCTCGGCGTCTCGGTCGTCGGGACCGGCAAGACCTACGGCGACGCCAACCCGGGCTTCTCGGTGACGTACTCGGGCTTCGCGCTGTCGGACACCTCGACGGCGCTCGGCGGAACCCTCGCCTTCTCGACAGCAGCGACGAGCGCGAGTTCCGTCGGGAGCTACGCGGTCACGGCCAGCGGCCTCACGAGCGCGAACTACGCCTTCACCTACAGCCCGGCGAACCTCACCATCGCCTCCGCCGCACTGACGATCACCGCCGACCCCCAGTCCCGGGCCTACGGCGAGGCCAACCCGACGCTGACCGCCACCTACACCGGCTTCGTCAACGGCGAGGACCCGACCGACCTCACCACGCCGGCTGTCCTCGCCACGACGGCGACCCCCGCCAGCCCGGCCGGCACCTACCCGATCACCGTGTCGGGTGCCACGGCGGCCAACTATGTCATCACCCCGGTCGCGGGAACGCTGACCGTGGGCACCGCCGTGCTGACCGTGACCGCCGACGACCTTGCTCGCCTGTACGGCGCCGCGGACCCGGCGTTCACGGCGACCATCACGGGCTTCCGCGACGGCGATACCGCCGCCGACCTGAGCGGTGCCCTGTCGTGCTCGACGACCGCGGTCGGGTCGAGCAATGTTGGCACCTACCCGATCACCTGCAGCGGCTACGCGAGCTCCGACTACACGTTCAGCTACGTTGCCGGTGACCTGTCCGTCGCCCCCGCGACGATCACCGTCACCCCCGACCCGCAGGCCCGTGCCTACGGGTCGGCGAACCCAGCGCTGACCGTGTCCTTCGGCGGCTTCGAGAACGGCGACACCGCGGCCGTGATCTCCGGCAGCCCCGCCTGCTCGACCGCTGCCACCGGGACGAGTTCGCCGGGCACCCACGAAATCACCTGCACCGCCGGCACCCTCAGCGCCACGAACTACGTGTTCGACGTCACCGGGACCGCCAACCTCACCGTCTCGACGGCCGCACTGACGATCGCAGTCGACCCGGCAACGAAGGTCTACGGCAGCGCCAACCCGACGTTCAGCGTCACACCGACCGGCCTCCAGAACGATGAGACGATCGCCGACCTCGTCGGCACCGTCGGCTTCTCGACCCTGGCCGGCCCCACCAGCGATGTCGGCTCGTACGCGGTGACGGCATCGGGTCTGGCGTCGCCCAACTACGCGATCACCTTCGTCGACGGCAGCCTCTCGATCACGAAGGCGACCATCGTCGTCACGCCCCAGAACACAGCTGTCGCCGTGGGCGATCCGATCCCCACGACCTGGGCGGTCGACTACGCGGGCCTTGTCGCCGGAGACGACACGAGCGTCCTGTCCGGCGCGGCCTCCTGCTCGGCCGACGCGACCGCCGGTGACCCAGCCGGCGACTACGCGATCACCTGCACGATCGGCACGTTGAGGGCCGCCAACTACGACTTCGCCATCGGCGGAACCGGGACCTTCACCATCGGCTCGGTCACCCTCCACGTCACTGTCGACGACGCGACGAAGGGCTACGGCGACCCGAACCCGACATTCACCGTGACGCACACCGGGTTCATCGACGGTGACGACGAGTCGTCGCTCGGTGGCAGCCTCATCTTCAGCACCGCCGCCGTCACCGGCAGCCCCGTCGGGACCTATCCCGTCGCGGCCTCCGGCCTGACCAGCCCCGATTACATCTTCGATTACATCGAAGGCACGCTCACGATCGAGCAAGCCACCCAGGCGATCACGTTCGGCGCGCTCGCTACTGCGTCCTACGGTGACGCACCGTTCGACCTGACCGCCACGAGCACGTCCGGCCTGACCGTGACGTTCACCGCGAGCGGTGGCTGCACGGTCAGCGGTGTCACGGTCACGATCACCGGCGCCGGCTCATGCACGATCACGGCGCACCAGGCCGGCACCGCCAACTACGCCGCCGCAGCCGACGCCCCGCAGACGCTGACGATCGCCAGGGGCGCGCCGATCGTGACGTGGGCGACGCCCGCGGACATCACGTACGGCATTGCCCTCTCGGGCACCCAGCTCAACGCGAGCGCGCCGGTCGGCGGCTCATACATCTACAGCCCGGCCGGCGGCACGGTCCTCGCGGCCGGAACGCACACCCTCCTGGTGACGTTCACGCCCAGCGACAACGGCAACTACGAATCGGTCACGGCCACCGTCGACGTCGACGTCCTTGCGGCGAGCCAGACGATCGACTTCCCGCAGCTTGACAACGTCAGCTCCGACCACGACCCGATCATCCTCCAAGCGACGTCGTCGTCCGGGCTGCCGATCACCTACACCGTCACCGGGGCGTGCTCGGTGGTGGGGGCGGTCCTGACGACGACCGGCACCGGGACATGTGTGGTCACCGCCCGCCAGGACGGCAACAGCAACCACGATGCAGCGTCGCCGGTCAGCGTCTCGTTCGAGATCACCGCGCCGCTCGGCTCGTCGATCACGACGGACAGGAACCTGGCCTCGCCCGGCGGACACGTGGTCGTGACGGCCACGGGCTTCATGCCCGGGAGCAGCGTCCAGGTCTGGATCCAGCCGGACGGGGATCGCATCGCGGCCACGGCCGATGCCGATGGCAACATCGAGGTCACCCTCACGATCCCGCCCGGCACCGCCGCCGGGCCGCTCACGATCGAGGCCCTCGGAGTCGATCCCAACGGGGCCGTCCTCGACCTCACGACGACGATCTCCATCATCGCCCTGCCGAGCACGTCGACGCTCAACCGGCAAATGCCGTCGCCCATCGGCAGCGTCCTCGCGATCGTCCTCGGGCTGTTCCTGTTCATGATCGCGGCGGGCGTCCAGGCGACGACTGCCAGCGGTTCGCCCGCGCGACGCCGCCGGCCGCGCGCCCGACCCAGCAACTGAACGTACCAGCGGGCCCACGCGGTCGTTCGAGCCGTCATGGTGTCCGGTCCGCGATACTGTTCTCGTGTCCACCTCCAAGCTCGCGTCGATGGCCGATGCGATCCGCGACGTCGTCCGTGACGGCGACACCGTCGCGATCGAGGGCTTCACCCACCTCATCTCGTTCGCCGCGGGTCACGAGATCATCCGCCAGGGCAAGCGCAACCTGACCCTCGCCCGGATGACCCCGGACCTGATCTACGACCAGATGATCGCGGCCGGCGTCGCCCGCAAGCTCGTGTTCTCGTGGCTCGGCAACCCGGGCGTGGGCGGGCTCAATGCGATTCGGCGCAGGATCGAGGCCAACCCGGCGGAGCTCGAGATCGAGGAGTACAGCCATTTCGGGATGGTCGCCCGGTACACGGCCGGGGCGGCACGCCTGCCGTTCTTCCCGCTCCGCTCCTACTTCGAGACGGACCTGCCCAAGGCGAATCCGCTGATCCGCCCGATCGAGTCGCCCTACGGCGACGGCATCATCTACGCGGTCCCACCGCTCCGCCCGGACGTGACGATCATCCACGCCCAGCGCGCCTCGGCGGCGGGCGACACCCAGGTCTGGGGCCTGCTCGGCTGCCAGAAGGAGGCGGCGTTCGCGGCCGAGCGGGTGATCGTCGTGGTCGAGGAGGTCGTGGATGAGGCGGTCATCCGGGCCGATCCGAACCGGACCATCATCCGCGGGCTGATCGTCGACGCGGTGGTTCACGAGCCGCTGGGCGCGCATCCGTCCTATGTCCAGGGCGCGTACGACCGCGACAACAGGTTCTACCTCGACTGGGATCCGATCTCCCGCGACGAGGATGCGACGCAGGCCTGGCTCCGGGACTGGGTCCATGGGCTGAGCGGGCGAGGGGAGTACGTCGCGAAGCTGGGCGAGGAGCGGGTGGCGTCATTGAAGCCGGGCTCGGCCCCGTCGGGCTCCGTCGAGTACGGCGACTACCGGTGATGGGCAGGCTGTTGATCCCCGTATTCA
>JALYPW010000433.1 GCA_030856145.1 Chloroflexota bacterium
TCGCAAGGGGCCGCGGGGCGGTGGCCGGAACACGTCCAAGGTCATCGGCCATGTCATGGACGCCGATCGAGCGTACGCGGGCGAGATCGGGCTCAAGATCCGGGAGTTCGCCGCCGATGACCGAGCCGCGGTCCGGGCGATGCGGACCGCGATGCTCGACGTGATCCGCGCGGCGCGCGACGGACAGTCCCTCGCCGGCAAGCGCTGGCCGGCCCGCTATGCCGCCCATCGGATCGCGTGGCACGTCCTCGACCACGCCTGGGAGATCGAGGACCGGACGCGTTCCGGTGCACCGACTGCATGAACGGACGTCCGGACGGCCCGCGTCGGCCCACGACGGACGTGATTCGGGCCTTTCGGCCGCGACCCAATGCACCGAGCGCGTCAGGCGTCGTCCGGGCGATGGCCCGGATGTCGGTTGACCCACTCGGCGCATGATCAGCCGGCGGCGTTTCAGTCCGCGTCGGGCTTGGGCACGCCACCGAACGGCTCGGCCCGTCGCGCCCGGGTCCGATCGGCCCGTTCGAGGCCGCGGGCAACCGCGAACAGGCGCTTGAAGATGGCGAGGAGGTCGGACTGAGGGGTCGGGCCTTCGTTGGCCATCGAGACTCGGAGCAGCACCTCCCGCTCGCGCTGCGGATCGCGGACTGCGCGCCGCCCGGTGTCGACCTTCACTCGCCCGACCTGGCGGGCCAGCTCGGCCCGATCGTTCAGCAACTTGACGATCCTGCGGTCCAGGCCGTCGATCCGCTTGCGCAGCCGGCGCAGCTCGGCGGGTTCGACCGGTCGCCGCGGCTCAGGCATCGGACCCCTCCCCGAATCGGGCTGCGATCGCGTCCAGCGCGACGTGATACCCGCGCTTGCCGTGGCCGACGATCGAAGCGACTGCAATGTCGTGCAGGAAGTTCACGGCCCGGAACGGCTCGCGGGTCGCCGGATCGGACAGGTGGACCTCCCAGAACGGGCGCTGGACGCCGAGCAGCGCATCGCGCAGCGCCACCGACGTGTGGGTCAGGCCGCCGGCATTGACGATCGCGACGTCGAAGTCGCGCTGGTGCAGCCGATCGATCAGGGCGCCCTCGTGGTTCGACTGGAAAAAGGCCACATCGAGGCCCAGCTCGGCGGCCCGCGCCGCAATCTCGGCGTGGATGTCGTCGAGCGTGTCGTGGCCGTAGATCTCCGGCTCGCGCAAGCCGAGGAGGTTCAGGTTCGGACCCTGCAGGATGAGCACTCGGGTCATGCCGTGGCCTCCGGCCCAGGCGCGACAAGGAGCGACCTGGCCGCGCGTTCCACGACCTCGGCCGGGACGTCCGATCGGATCACCGATCCGCGGGCCGTCGGGAGAACCCAGCGCAGCGCGCCATTGGCGTGCTTCTTGTCGGCCGCCAGCGCACCCAGGACGGCCGCGATGGGGTAGGGAAGCGGCCCGGTCGCGAGCCCGAGCGACGTCAGCAGGCGCTCGATCCGCTCGGCGCGATCGCCCGGCGTCACCCCGAGCTCGACCCCGATCCGGACCGCGCCGCGCAGTCCGTGGGCGACGGCCTCGCCATGGAGCAGATCGCCGAACCCGCCCGCGGCCTCGACCGCGTGGCCCAGCGAGTGCCCGAGGTTGAGCGTGATCCGGCCGTCGGCCGCGCCCTGCTCCTTCTCGTCGACGTCCACGACCATGACCTTCGCCCACGCCGCCCGCTCGACCAGCTCGGCCACGGCCCCCGACTCGAAGGCGGCTGCGTCACCCCGGACGATCGCCTCGCCGTCGGTCTCGAGCAGGGCGAACAGCGCCTCGTCGCCGAGGGCGGCCATCTTCACCGCTTCGCCGAGGGCAGCCCGGCGCTGACGCTCCGGCAGGGTGCTGACCAGGACCACGTCGATCACGACGGCCGACGGCGGGTGGAAGGCGCCGACCAGGTTCTTGCCCTCGGCGAGATCGACCCCGGTCTTGCCCCCGATCGACGAGTCGATCTGGGCGACGAGCGTGGTCGGGACCTGGATGAACGGCACGCCCCGCAACCAGCTTGCAGCGAGGAAGCCGGCGGCATCGCCGAGCGCCCCGCCACCGATCGCGACGAGCGGCTCGCCGCGCTCGGCGCGCAGCCGGGCGAGTTGTCCGGCCGCGTCCTCGATGACGGTCATCCGCTTGGAGCCCTCGCCCTGTGGCAGGAGGATCCGCTCGACCGGCCAGCCATCATCGGCCAGGGCCGCGGCAATCGCCTCGCCGGCGGCGGCCCAGGCGCCCGGCTCGGAGACGAGGATCGCCCGGCGGGCACGAAGGCCGCGCAGGGAGTCGGCGATGACCGAGGCCGCGATGCCCTCGCCGATCACCAGGTCGCCACCGAGCGAGTGGCCGCGGAGGAGGACGGTCGGTTCCGGCCGGGCGACGAGGCGCGCGACGAGGTCGTCGGCCCGCTCCACGATCGTCGCCATCTCCGCCACGCCGTTCATCCGGTGGGCGGCGGCGTAGAATCGCTCGCGTTCCCGGGCGAGGTCGCGGATCGTGCCCATCGGGTCGCGGCCGGTGATCAGCGGCCGGACGGTCGGCGACCGGCGGAGGCGCTGGGCGAGGACCTCGGGCCGGACGTCGAGCCAGAGCGGGACGCGGCCGCGAAACAGGGCCCAGCGATTGCGCGGATCGACCACTGCCCCGCCGCCGGTCGCGACCACGGTCCGCACCTCGGCCGACGAATCGGCTGACCCGAGGCTCGCGACGGCCTCCCGCTCGATCCGTCGGAAGGCGGCCTCCCCGTCGTCCGCGAAGATCGCGGGGATCGGCTTGCCGGCCACCGTCTCGATCGCCTCGTCGAGGTCGACGAAGGTCGCGCCGTGGCGGTGGGCGAGGCGCCGCCCGACGGCGCTTTTGCCGCTCCCGGGCAACCCGACGAGGACGACGTCCATCGTTGGCCGGCCTAGTCGTCGCCGCCGGAGCCGGCTTCGTCGCCGCCCGGCTCGGCGGGCGAGCCACCGACCGCCCCCGGCCCGTCCGAACCGGCCCGTCGCCCGCCCGCGATGGGGGCCTCGATCGGCCCCGAGATGCGCGCCACATAGCGATCGAGCGCGTCGCGCGTGTCGGCGATCGTGTCGCCTCCGAACTTGTCGAGCATCGCGTCGGCCAGGGTCAGCATGACCATCGCCTCGGCGACGACCCCGGCAGCCGGGACGACGCTGATGTCGGACCGCTCGTAATGGGCCTTGTCGACCGCGCCGCCGGTGATGAGGTCGGCCGACGGCAGCGGTCGGGCCAGCGTCGAGATCGGCTTCACCGCGCCACGGACCACGAGCGGCTCGCCGTTCGTGATCCCGCCGGTCAGCCCGCCGGCGTTGTTCGTGCGGTGGATCCAGCGCCCGGCCTCGCCCCGGCCCTCGATCACGTCGTGGACGGCCGACCCGAATCGCTTCGTCTGCTCGAACCCGAGCCCGAACTCGACGCCCTTGACGATGTTGATGCTCATCACCGCGGCCGCCAGCGCGGCGTCGAGCCGACGATCCCAGTGGACGTACGACCCGAGCCCGATCGGGAGCCCGTGGGCCACGACCTCGAACACGCCGCCGACCGTGTCTCCGTTCGAGCGGGCCTCGTCGATCCGGGCGATCATCGCCGTCTCGGCGTCCGGGTCCGGGCAGCGCAGTGGTGAGGCATCGGCCTCCTCGCGCGATCGGGTCGCGTTCGCCGGATCGAGCACGACCCCGCCGACCTCGGCCGTGAACGACCAGACCTCGACCCCGAGCTCGCGCAGGATCGCCCGGGCGATGCCGCCGGCCGCGACCCGGGCTGCGGTCTCGCGGGCAGACGCCCGCTCGAGGACGTTCCGGACGTCGTTGAAGCCGTACTTCAGGGCCCCGGCCAGATCGGCGTGACCGGGTCGGACGCGGGTCACCGGGGTCGAGCGCTTGTTGCCGTCGGCCGAGGCCGCGGCCAACTCGGCCGCCTCGTCTTCGGACAAACCCTCGACCTGCATCACGCGGGTCCAGTTCTCCCAGTCCCGGTTGGCGACGAGGAGGAGGATCGGCGAGCCCAGCGTCCGGCCATGGCGGACGCCGCTGACGATGTCGGCCCGATCCTGCTCGATCGCCTGGCGCGCACCGCGACCATACCCGCGCTGGCGGCGGGCGAGGTCGTCGGACAGCGCCTCGCCGCCCAGGTCCAGGCCGGCCGGGACGCCCTCGACCGTGACCGCCAGCGAGCGGCCATGCGATTCCCCGGCGGTCAGCCAGCGCAGACGTCCCATCGGGTCGGTGTCGAGTCGCTCGGGCCCGTCAGGCGCCGGCCGAGCCGGATGCGCCGGATGCGTCGGTCGACGCGGGGTCGGGCTCGCCCGTCGGCTCGCCCTCGGCGGATCGAACACCGCCGGCGCGGGCCGCCGACAGGGCTCTCTGCATCAGCTCGGTCGGTGCCGCCCGCCCGGTCCACAGGGTGAACGCGGCCGCGCCCTGGTGGAGGAGCATCAGCTCGCCGTCGGCGACCGTCGAGCCCGCGGCCTCAGCCTCGCGCAACAGGCGGGTCTTGGCGTAGACCAGATCGAGGACGAGGAGATCGGGCGGGATCAGCTCGCCCGGGATCGGCGAGACGTCGCTTGTCAACCCGATCGAGGTCGCGTTGACGAGGACCTTCGACTTGGCGAGCTCGGCCTCGATGATCGACTCGTGCCAGGGCATCGCCTTGAGCTCCATGTGGGCGGCGCTCCGCCCGAAGTGCTTGACCAGGCCCTCGGCCCGATGGAGATGGCGGTTGAACACGACGATCCGCTGGAAGCCCTCCCGGATCAGGCCGTAGACGACGGCCCGGGCTCCGCCGCCGGCGCCCAGGACGACCGCGACGCGGGGCATCTTCTGGCGGCCGACGAGGCTGTCGAGGGCGACCTTGAAGCCGGGCACGTCCGTGTTGTGGCCGACCAGCCGCTTGCCCTCGCGGGTGATCGTGTTCACGGCGCCCGTGGCCTGAGCCTCTTCGGTGAGGCGGTCGACCAGCGGCACGACCCGCTCCTTGTGGGGGATCGTGACGTTCGCCCCGAGGAAGTCGTCGCCGGCCCGGATCTCGGCGATCGCGTCGGGCAGGGCGATCGGGGCCCGGTCCCAGAGCTCGTAGGCGGCATCGATGCCCTGATCGTCGAAGGCGGCCTGCTGCATCGCGCCCGACAGCGAGTGGGCAACGGGATGGCCGATGAGGACGACGCGCTTGGTCATGAGCCCACCCTTCCGAGGTCAGCGAAGAAGCCGGGATAGGAGATCGATGCGCTGGCCGGTCGGAGAACCGACGTCCGGCCCGTGGCGATGAGGCCGGCGATGGCGAAGGTCATCGCCAGCCGGTGGTCGTCGAGCGAGTCGACGGTCGTGCCGACGAGCGGGCGGCCGCCGGCGATTCGGAGGTCGTCACCGCTGACCGTCATGTCGGCGCCGAGCGCCCGCAGGCCGTCGGCCGTGCCGGTTATCCGGTCCGATTCCTTGTGGCGGAGCTCGCCGGCGCCGCGGATTGTCGTGGTCCCCTGAGCGCGGGCCGCCGCGAGGCACAGGATCGGGATCTCGTCGATCGCCGCGGCCACCTCGTCCGGCCCGAGCTCGATCGCGCGCAGCTCCGACGAGCGGACGCGCAGGTCGGCCCGTGGCTCGCCCACGTCGCCGTTGGCCGGCGCGGCGACGCTCGGCGCCTCGACCGCGGTTTCCTCGATATCGGCGCCCATCGCCCGCAGGATGTCGATGACGGCCCGCCGGGTCGGATTGACGCCGACGTTGCGCAGGACGAGGTCGGCATCGGGATGGATCGCCGCGGCGACGAGCCAGAAGGCGGCCGCCGACACGTCACCCGGGACGCGTTCGTCGATCGCCGTCATCGTCCGCCCTCCCTCGAGACTGATCGCCACTGCGCCGACGCGTCCATCGGCATCGGCCGACCCGAGCTGCTCGGTCCGGACCGCGACGCCCCGTGCCCGCAGCATCCGCTCGGTGTGATCGCGCGTCGCGACCGTCTCGCGGACCGTCGTCCGGCCATCCGCCCGGAGCGCGGCCAGCAGGATCGCCGACTTGACCTGGGCGCTCGGCACCGGCGTCCATCGGTCGACTGCCTTGAGCGGCGAACGACCGACGATCGTCAGGGGTGGAAGGGAATCATCGGAGCGGGCGTGGAGCGTCGCGCCCATCGCGCGCAACGGCTCGATGATACGAGCGACCGGTCGCCGTCGCAACGAACCGTCGCCGTCGAGGACGGTCCGGAATGGCAGGCCGGCGACGATCCCGGCGAACAGCCGGAGGCTCGTGCCGGAATTTCCGCAATCGAGGGCGGAGGCGGGCTCGCGCAGACCGTCGACGCCCGGTGACACGACCCGGTAGTCGACCGTCGCGGCGTCCCGGTGGCCGGTCCCCGTCGGGCCGTCGGCGTCGGCCCCGACCCGCTCGACGGTGGCCCCGAGCGCCCGGCACACGGCCGCGGTCGAACGGACGTCGGCACCGTCGCCGGCACCCGAGATCCTGCTCTCCCCGGCGGCGAGCAGGGCGAACATCAGGGCGCGGTGGCTGACCGACTTGTCCCCGGGCAGGACGAGGTCGCCGCGCAGACGTGGGGCGGGCACGACGAGGGCAGCCTCGGTCGACAGCGTGGTCATCATGGGGTCCTCGGAGGGGCCGATCAGTGCTTCGCGGGCCCGGCGGCAGCGGCGGTCCCGGCAGATCCCGCCCCGACGTCGATCGGCGACGCGTACATCGAGCGGACGTGCTCGTGGACCGGGATCAACTCGGCCATCATCGCCCGAAACTGGTCAAAATTCAGCTGCTGCTCGGCATCGGACAGCGCCGCGTCGGGATCGGGGTGGACCTCGACCATGACCCCGTCGGCCCCGACCGCGACCCCGCCGACCGCCAGCGGCGCGACGAGCCAGCGCTTGCCCGTCGCGTGGCTCGGATCGACGATGACCGGCAGGTGGCTGAGGTGGTGGACGAGGGGCACCGCCGCGAGGTCCATCGTGTTCCGGGTGTACGTCTCGAACGTCCGGATCCCGCGCTCGCACAGGATCACGTTCGGGTTGCCTGAGCTGACGATGTACTCCGCGGCCATGAGCCATTCCTCGACGGTCGCTCCGTAGCCGCGCTTGAGCATCACTGGCCGGGCGACCCGCCCGACCGCGGTCAGGAGCGAATAGTTCTGCATGTTCCGGGTGCCGATCTGGAGGATGTCGGCGTATTCGGCGACGATGTCGACCTGGCTCGGCTCCATGACCTCGGTGATCACCGGCAGGCCGGTCCGGTCGCGCGCCTCGGCGAGATAGCGGAGGGCCTCGACCCCGAGCCCCTGGAAGCTGTACGGGCTCGTCCGCGGCTTGAAGGCGCCGCCGCGCAGGATCGTGGCACCTGCCGCGGCGACCGCGTCGGCTGTCTCGAACAGCTGCTCGCGGCTCTCAACCGAGCACGGCCCGGCCATCATCGTCAGCCCGCCGTCGCCGATGACCGCATCGAGCACCCGGATCACGGTGTTCTCGGGCTGGAACTCGCGCGAAGTCAGCTTGAACGGCCGGCTGATCGGAGTCACCGCCTCGACCCCGGCGAGCCCGCCCAGGCGGCCCATCAGGGCCTGCTTGCGCGAACCGATCTCGCCGATGACGGCGATCACGATCCGTTCCGCGCCGGCGTGGTCGTACGGAGTCAGCCCCTCACCGAGGATGGCGCTCTTCACGCCGAGGATCTCGGCTTCACCCGCCGTCCGGGCCATCACCACGAACATCCGCTGGCTTCCTCTCTGGTCAAACAAAAAAAGCAGAGGTCCGCACCTCTGCTTCCACCCGGCACGACCCGCGATCCCGGGCCTAGGCTCCGGGGTCGATCATGCCGGGCGTCGAAAGTAGTCGAGGTCGTTCATCTGCGTGTCGCGACGGTACGGCCCACCGGGCGTGGTGTCAACGCGCGTACGGCTCGGCGTCCCATCCCGGGTGAGGACCGCCGATTCCCGCCCGGGTCGCGATCTGCTCGACGACCTCGCCCTTCGCGTCGGCGTAGTTCTGGACGAACGCCCAGTCGCGCATCACCAGGTCGCGTTTGGTCGCCTCGTACAGCTCGCGATCCTCGGGGTGGCTGCGCAGCCAGTCACGGAACCCGACCATCCGGTCGAGCTCGCGGCAGCCCGCCGAGAAGACGTGCAGGTTGACGTTCGTATCCGGTCCCTTGAAGACACGATGGTCGTACCACTCGGGCTCGTGCTCGCGGATGACGAGCCGATAGCCGGCCGCCTCGAGGTCGGGGACGTACGCGGGCTCGTCGAGGACGTCCGCGACGGTCATCGTGATGTCGATGCACGCCTTCGCCGCGAGGCCGGGGACGGAGGTCGAGCCCGTGTGCTCGAGGCGGACGACGCGGTCGCCGAGCGCGAACCGGATGCGCGCCTCCTCGCGATCGAACAGGGCCGGCCAGGCCGGATCGGGTTCGGCGAGCTCGATCGGCGCGGTCAGCGGTTGGATCGCGTCCACGCTGTAGGCCTGGATCTGGTCCGCTGTCATCGACGCGCGGCCCCGGGACGGGGTCGCGACCTCCTCGGTCGGGCGATCGGTCATCGAGGTCTCCTCGGCTGCGGCGAGCGGCCCAACCTACCAGAACCGGCTGGCCGCGGCCGTCGGAGCCCGTGGTAGGATTCCGCCGGCCGCGCGACGGAGAGGTCGCATAGAGGCCTAGTGCGACGGTTTGCTAAACCGTTGAGTGGGGTAACCTGCTCCGAGGGTTCGAATCCCTCCCTCTCCGCCAGTTCTCTCTCGACGGTCCACGACGCCGCTCGGCGACGTCCACGACCGACGATTGCGCCCGTAGCTCAGTGGATAGAGCGTCAGGTTGCGGACCTGAAGGTCGTGGGTTCGAGTCCCGCCGGGCGCGCCATTCCTCGATCGCATCTCGACCCTCGGTTGCTGCACCGGGCGTCTCTCGTTGCCGCTAGGTCAGAACGACGGCGGCCACGATCGCGACGAGCGGCGGCCCGGCCTGGATCGCCGCCGACCGCGCGAATCGGCGGCTTGAGGCGTACAGCACGAGCCCGGCGCCGACCATGGAGGCGCAGGCGAACAGGACGATCGCCCGCCCGGCCTCGATCGAACCCGACGCCGCCAGGCCCAGTCCCGCGACGACCCCGACGGCCAGGAACAGGTTGTAGAAGCCCTGGTTGAACGCCATCGGCCTGACCGTGGCGATCTGCTCGGGCGTCGACAGGCCGAACCGGGCGGCAACGCTGGGCTGGGTGAACGTCACGCTCTCAAGGATGAAGAACAGGACGTGGAAGGCGGCTGCCACGAGGGCGGCCAGCGAGGCGATCAGCGGCATCTGGTGCCTCCCTCGGCCGCCCGACGTCGGCGGCGCCGATCCGGCCGACGGCCGGGTGTCATCATGCGAGCGGAGGGTAGCAGCAGCGGGAGTGGCGATGAGCGGCGAACGGATCGGGTTCCTGGGCCTCGGGACGATGGGCGCGGCGATGGCCGCCAACCTCGCCCGCGCCGGGTTCGCCGTGACGGCATGGAACCGCAGCCCCGGCCGTGCTCCGGATCTCGCCGATCTCGGCGTGGCGCGAGCCGCGACGCCCGCCGCTGTGGCCAGCGCGACCGACGTCGTCGTGATCTGCGTCTCGGATACCCCGGACGTCGAGGCCGTGCTGTTCGGACCGGACGGGGCGGCGAGCGCTGCCCGACCTGGCCAGCTGATCATCGACTGCTCGACGATCGCGCCCTCGGCCACGCGTGACTTCGCGACCCGCCTGGCCGCCGCCGGCGTCGGCCTCGTCGACGCCCCCGTCTCGGGCGGCAGCGAGGGCGCCCAGAAGGCGACGCTGACGATCTTCTGCGGCGGGGACGCACCCGACGTCGAACGGGCCCGGCCGATCCTGGCAGCCATGGGCACGACGATCACGCATGTCGGACCGAGCGGCTCGGGTCAGGCGGTGAAGGCAGTCAACCAGGTGATCCTGGCCGGGACGTACATCGGCGTCGCGGAGGGGATCGTTCTCGCCATGAAAGCCGGCCTCGATGTCGAGCAGGTCGTCGGGGCGCTCAGCGGCGGGGCTGCCCAGAGCTGGGTCCTCGGCAACCGGAGCGGGCGGATGATCGGCAACGACTATCCGCTCGGCTTCAAGGTCGCGCTCCACCGGAAGGACCTCGGCATCGCCCTCGACCTCGCCCGCGAGATGGGCGCCGACCTGCCCGTCTCGGCTCTGGCCGCCGCCTTCGAGGATGACCTGATCTCCGACGGCCACGCCGAGGACGACATGTCGGCCCTGGCTCGGGTGATCCGCGACCGATCCGGCCTGCCGGGCTGATAAGCCGGGCGCGCGTCAGCCCGCCGCCGCCCTCAGACCGCGGCCGCCACCCCGCCGCCGACACCGACGAGCAGCATCGGGTCACCGAGCTTGCCCTCGTAGCGCGGTCGAAATCGCTCCTCGTTGTACATGTCCGCGAGGTCGACGCGGCGCGCCTTCGTGCCCGCTGCCGGCAGCTCGGTATGGGCGTACTTGCCATCGCGGATCGCCATCATCCGGCCCGTGACGCCGTCGCGGACGAGGTCCATCGCGATGTTGGCGAACGTCGTCGCGACCATCGCATCGAGCGCGTCGGGCTCGCCCGATCGAAGGTCGTAGGTCAGTTCGGAGGCGACCGACTCGATTCCGGTC
>JALYPW010000477.1 GCA_030856145.1 Chloroflexota bacterium
AATCGAGCGTGCTGCCCGCCTTGCGACCGCGGCCGGGTTCACCCCCGCCCAGATCCGCGAGCTCGGAGCCAGCCTCGCCGCAATGAACCAGCGGACCGCCCAGGCCACGGTCGATGCCCTGGCCGAGGCAGGCCTGCTCCTCATGCAGCCGGCGGTCGTCGCGACGATCAAGCACGTCCTTCGCGACGACGACGGTCGGATCACCGGGATCCTCGAGAGGCTCGAGCAGGTCGTGATCCGATCCCCCGATGAGATCGGAGGTGACCCGCCGGAAGCCGCCTGATCCTTCACCCCCTCCACCCGAAAGGACTCGACATGAACCCAATCGAAGTCAAAGCCAAGCTCGTTTCCGCCCTCGAGGAAATCGCGACCCTCCGCAAGGATGCGAAGGCCGGCAGGCCGGTCGACCAGACCCGCTACGCCGCCGCGATCGGCTTCGCTGCGACGATCCTCGACGACGCCGGCCGCGAACGGCTGTCCGACGTGATCCCGTCACAGAAGGCGGCGATCCAGGTCGACGACCTCGACGCCGCATCGTCGCTCCTGGCCGAGTTGGTCGACGAATGGCTGCACGCCCACAAGGCGAGTCTTCCCAGCAAGGCGTTTCGCGACCTGCCCGCCGAGAGTGCCGCCTACCACCAGCCCTACGCCGATCTCGTCCAGCGGGCCGTCCTCGAGGAGAACGCGGCTGCGCTCCGGACCGAAATCAAGGCCCGCTCGGCCGTGTCCGAGGCCGACTGGGTCGGGGCCTGGCTGGATCACGGCGAGAATCGACTGAACACCATCCGCCGGATGGCCCAGGCGGCAGGGCGATGACCGCCCTGCCGCCTGCCGGCGTGCCGAACATGGTCGCCGAGCCCGCCCCGAAGCGCGGCACGTCCGCCGGAAGCGGAGGAGTGCTCGCCCTGCCCAACATGATCTCCATTCGCCCTCCGGAGCCCGTTTCCGATGACACCCTTCGGACGCAGGAGATCGCAGCCAAGCTCGCCCGTGCGCCGAAGGCCGCCCGCGACCGGCTGCGCTCGGAGGAGCAGCGCACCGCCAAAGCTCACGCGACCGTCGAGGATGCCGTGCGCTCCGAGGCGAAGGCGCGCGACAAGCTGATCCACGCGCGGCTCGACGGCCGTGGGATCGACAAGGCGATGCAGGACTACGACCGGGCAACCGGCCACGTCGCGTCCATGCGCCGGTCCGCGGCCATCGCCGACGAGGTCCTCGAGCAGCTCCGGACGCGGATCCTCGCCAGCGTCCGGGCAGACCTCGAGTCGGCGGCCCGGGCGAAGCTGGCGGCCGCCCATCAGCGGTACGATCGGGTCGCCGAGATCATGGCCGGCGTGCCCGCGTTCATCGCCGAGATGCGCGCGGCCGCTCGTGCCGAGGAAGCCGCCGCGGCGGAGCTCGCCGACGCGGAGGGTCAGCTTCCCAGGTTCACCCTCGCCGGGAAGCGTGGCGACCGTCCGACCGGCGCGAAGCACCGGACCATCCCGAGCGTGATCGAGCACCTCGCCCTGATCGTCAGCGAGCCGAACCGCGATCCCGTCCCGGCCACCGCGCAGCACCTCGCCCGCGGCTCGACCGGCTCGGCACCCGTTGAGGATCGGCCGCAGCTTCGGCCGCTCGGCCAGTGAACCGGAGGCCGGATAAGCCCCAGGTAAGCGACCCGGCTTAGGGTCACAGCGGCTCGCCGCTCCGCGCGCCGGCTACGTCGTCGAGGCTAGACCGGCGGCGACGGCGGGCCGTTCCGTACCCCATTTCGTACCCCCGAGCCGGTGGTATTCGGGGGTACGGACGGGACGCAATGGACGCGGTGTACGCACGACGGAGGGGTTCACGCACCGCTCCGCACCAACTCTTAATCAGTTGGTTGGGAGTTCGAGTCTCCCCCGGCTCACCACCCCAGCAAGCACGAAAATGGCCCTCGGAGCGATCCGAGGGCCATTTGATTCCGGGGCCGTACCCCACGCCATACCCCTTATGCCCCTTCGGCCGTCCGACGCCGGAGGATGCCGTCCATCCGGTCGGCCGACCGCTGAAGGGACGTCGGCGTGACGTGGGCGTAGACGTTCGCCGTCGTCGAGAAGTCGGCGTGACCGAGCATTCGGGAGATCACGGCGAGCTCCTCGCCGTCCTCGAGCTGCAACGTCGCGAAGGCATGGCGGAGATCGTGGAACCGCTGGCGGGGGAGTCCCGCCCGGGCAAGGTCGGCCTGGAACGCGTGGGTCACGTTCGACGCGTTCAGGGGCGATCCGTGAGGCGATGCGAACACGAACCCGCGGTCCTGCCAGCGTGAGCCGGCTGCGAGCCTCTCCGTGGCTTGGCGGGCCTTGTGGGACCGCAGGAGCGCCGTCACGTCCGGCGACAGGCGGAGCATCCGACGTGAGCGGTCCGTCTTCGGCTCTGCGAGCTCACGCGAGGCGATCCCGAGTGTGTGGCGAACCGTGAGCGTTCCGGCCTCCAGGTCGACGTCCTGCCAGCGCAGCGCGAGGATCTCGCCCTGCCGCAGTCCAAGAGAAACCGCGACGACGACGAGCGGTTCCTGGCGGCTGCCCGCGATCGAGTCGAGGAACGTACGGACCTGTTCGGCCGAGAGTGGGCGCAGCTCGCGCTTCACGCTGGCGGGCGGATCGAAGAGGGTGGCGACGTTGCGGACGGT
>JALYPW010000481.1 GCA_030856145.1 Chloroflexota bacterium
GCTTCGGCGACACGTTCGGGGCCCTGTTCCGGACGATCTACGCCGACGTCATCGCCGGCCGCCCGAACGCCAACCCGCCGTACGCCGACTTCGCCGCCGGCCACGACGAGATGCTCGTCAACGACGCCATCGCCCGGAGCGCCGAGCTCGGCCGCTGGGTCGACGTCGATCGCAGTTCCCCAGGCGGCGCCGGGGCCCCCCCAGCCGGCGCCGCCTCCCCTGCCCCATTGGAGGTCCGCGTATGAGACTCGGCCTGCTGACTGCCCCATTCCCGAACGCGCCTCTCGCCGAGGTCGTCGACTGGACCGCCGCCAATGGCTTCGAGTCGATCGAGATCGCGTGCTGGCCGCAGTCGACCGGGCCCAGTCGCCGCTACGCTGGCACGTCGCATATCGACGTCGCGAACCTGGGCGCGAGCGCAGCCAGTGACCTCGCGGCCGAGATCCGGGCCAAGGGCCTCGTGATCTCCGGGCTCGGTTTCTACCCGAACCCGCTCCACCCCGACGCCGAGCACAGGACCACCGTGATCGACCACCTCAAGCACGTGATCACGGCCGCCGAGAAGATGGACGTTCCCCTCGTGAACACGTTCATGGGGGCCGACAAGGCCAAGACCCACGACGAGAACTGGGAGGACGCCCTCCGGATCTGGCCCGACATCGTGGCGTTCGCCCAGGACCACGGCCGCCGGATCACCCTCGAGAACTGTCCGATGCTGTTCAGCCATGACGAGTGGCCGGGCGGCAACAATCTCGCGACGACCCCTCGGATGTGGCGCCGGATCCTGGAGGAGTGGGGCGGGACGATCGGGCTGAACTTCGACCCGAGCCACCTCGTGCTCCAGATGATCGACATCCCGCGCTTCATCCGCGAGTTCGGGCCGCACATCCTGCACGTCCAGGCAAAGGACCTCTGGATCGACCGCGACGCGCTGTACGAGCGGGGGGTCTTCTCGATGGGCATCGGCTGGCAGGTGCCGCGCCTGCCCGGTCTCGGCGACGTCGCGTGGGATGCGCTGTTCGGCGCCCTCTGGCGGACGGGCTTCGACGGCGACGTGATCATCGAGCACGAGGACCGCGACTTCGAGAAGACCGATGACCTGATCAAGCGCGGGTTCCTCCTCGCCCGCGACGTCCTTCGCCCGTACATCAAGTGAGCACCATGACGTACACCGTCGAGAACCTGACCGAGAAGCAGATCGCCAAGTCCATCGACCACTCTCTCCTGAGACCGGAACTGGACGACGCATTCATCGAGGCCGGCTGCCGGCTGGCTGCCGAGTACGACGTTGCCTCAGTCTGCGTCCGGCCCGTCGATGTGCGCCGCGCAGCCGCGATCCTGGCCGGCAGCGACGTCAAGGTCGGGACCGTCATCGGCTTTCCGCACGGCAGTTCGACAACCGCCACGAAGATCTTCGAGGCCCATCGAGCGCTCGAGGACGGCGCCCTGGAGCTCGACATGGTCATCGACATCGGTGCCCTGAAGTCCGGCCGCGACGGCGACGTCCAGGCCGACATCGCCGCCGTCGTCGAGGCCGCCCACGCGGGCGGGGCGATCGTCAAGGTCATCCTCGAGAACGCCTACCTGACTGACGACGAAAAGGTCCGCGGATCGCGGGTCACCGAGGCCGCCGGCGCCGAGTTCGTCAAGACCTCGACCGGCTTCGCTCCTGGCGGCGCCACCCACGCGGACCTCGCCCTGATGCGCCGGACCGTGTCCGATCACGTCCAGGTCAAGGCTGCCGGCGGCGTCCGGACGCTCGACGCGCTGATCGACGTGATGAACCTGGGCACGACCCGGGTCGGGGCGACCGCGACGAAGGCGATCATCGACGACTTCCGGGCGCGCAAGTCCGGAGCCGAGCCCGTTGCGGCCGGCGCGGGCGCCCCCACGGAGGGCGGCTACTGATGGGCGAGGTCCGGATCGGGATGCTCGGCTCGGGGTTCATCGGCGAGTTCCACACCCAGGGGCTGCGCTATATCGCCGACGCGCGCGTCGTCGCGAACTGGGGCGCCGGCACGGAACGCCGAGAGGCATTCGCGGAGCGCTTCGGCAGCCGTCCGCTCGACTCCATCGACGCGGTCTGCGCCGATCCCGAGGTCGACCTCGTCGTCGTGTCGCTGCCGAACCACCTCCACCTCGAGGCCGTCCGGTCGGCCGCCGCGCACGGCAAGGGCGTGGCCTGCACAAAGCCCCTCGGCCGGAACGGAGACGAGGCCGCAGAGATGCTCCGGCTCGTCGCGGAGGCCGGGGTCTTCCACGCCTATCTCGAGAACGTGGTCTTCAACGCCGAGATGATCCGGATGCGCGAGATGATCGAATCCGGCGCGATCGGCCGGCTCACGACATTTCGCGCGCGCGAGGGCCACAGCGGCCCGCATGCGGCCCACTTCTGGGACGCCGAGCTGGCCGGCGGCGGCGCCCTCCTCGACATGGCCTCGCACGGAGCCGAGGCCGCCCGCGCGATGTTCGGCAAGGACGTTGCCGTTCGCGACGTGTTCGCGTGGGGCGACACGCTCGTCCACGGCGGTCGGACCCGGCTCGAGGACAACGCCGTGATGCTCATCCGGTTCGAGGACGGCCGGGTCGCCACGATGGACGTGTCGTGGTCATCGAAGGGCGGCCTCGAGAGCCGCTTCGAGGCGTACGGCGAGGGCGGCCGGATCGTCCAGGACGTCATCTCGAGCCCGCTCCGGGCATTCATCGAGAAGCCCGCGGGCTATCTCGGCGAGAAAGTCGATGCCGACACCGGCTGGGTCTACCCTGTCCCGAACGAGACCTATGCCCACGGTCACGACGCGATGATGGCCGACGTCGTCGGGGCGTTCCGTGACGGCCGCCCAGCGCAGGAGACGTTCGAGGACGGCCTGATCGTCAACCGCATCCTCGACGCCGCGTACCGCTCGATCGGGAGCGGTCGCTGGGAAGCCGTCACGGCTCCAGCCCCGGCGGTGGTCGCCACGTGACCATGAGCACGACGCCCACCACGACCCTGCCCTGGATCACGGCCGCGTCCGCGCTCCTCGA
>JALYPW010000490.1 GCA_030856145.1 Chloroflexota bacterium
GCCGGCGGCGAGGTGATCGGGGTCATCCCGCGCGGCCTCGTCGAGCGCGAAGTCGCCCATCCCGATCTGACGGAGCTCCGGATCGTCGAGACGCTCCACGAGCGCAAGGCCCAGATGGCCGAGCTGGCCGATGCGTTCATCACCCTGCCCGGCGGTCTCGGCACCCTCGAGGAGCTGGCCGAGGTCCTGTCGTGGGCCCAGCTCGACCTCCACGCCAAGCCGATCGGCCTGTTGGATGCCGGCGGCTACTTCGACGCCCTCGAGGCGTTTCTCGACCGGGCCGTGGCCGAGGGATTTGTGGCCGAGCGCCACCGCCGCCTGCTCCTGCGCGACGACGACCTCGACGGCCTCCTCGCCCGATTCGACGCCTGGCAGCCACCGACCGGCCGGTTCGAGCGCCCGCGTCCGGTGGACCGACCGACGATCTGAGCCCGACAGCCGAGGCGCTGGACATGCCGGCGCTGGCGTCGGCCGGCACGGGGACCGGCTCCTGGGTCCGGCGGACATGGCGACGCCGGGCGATCGATCAGCCTGCCAGTGATCGCCCGGCGTCAATCTCTGTGACGCGCAACCTCGCCCGACTGTTCCGCTGGACCGCGAATTCGTTGCCGCGGGCCTGGGTTCTCAGCGCAGCGGCCGCAGTCATCGATCATGCGGTCTGGCGCCGGCTGGCGCGGCGCGCACATCAGCGCTGACGTGCCGCTACGGGCCGAGGAAACAGCCGATCGGCGACGCTGTCGGCATCGCTTTGCCGGGCTCCACTGATGCCACGGACACGAACTCCGCCACGACCTGCAGCTTCGGAACAGTCCCCGTCGGCCCTTCGCTCGTCTGCAGGATCAATCGTCGCCCGTCGGCGGGAACGTCCGTTGCCGCGCTGCGATCCGTTGCGTGGCGCATCACGGTCGTGATCCGATAGGTGTAGCGCTTCGCAGCGTCGGAGTACAGATCGACCGCCATTCCGACGAGTGCGGCGCCGTTCTTCACGGTTGATGCCTCCAGCAGCGGCAGGAGCATCTTTGGCCGAGCGTGGCCGTAGATCCAGGTGGTCGCGCCGAGCCGACTCGGGTCGCGATAGATCGTCAGGTACTGGGCCACGTTGCACAACGGATAGTCGGGTGGGTTGCCCGGCACGTCGAGGTCGCCAGAGACGATCGGCAGGTCGATCCCGAGCTTGGCCACCACGATCCGGGTCGGAAGCTCACGCGTCGGCGCGCGGCTCGGTTCCGGGCTCGGCGAGGAGATGGCGATCGATGACTCGGCCGGGGCAGTCGACGTCACGGGGCTGGTCGTTGCGACGACGGGCTGCGCGCTCCGCCCTTGCGACGCCGATCCGTTCTGCCCGCCGCAGCCGGCAACAAGTCCGACGAGAAGGAGGGCCACGGCTGGACGGGAACTACGGGCAATCGGCATGGTCAGTTCGTCCCGAGGAATGGAAACGGCCGGCGCTTCCGAGAGGGAAGCACCGGCCGTCCGTGGTGATGAGGGGTGGTCAGACAGTCCGTCGGCGAAGGGCAAGCGCTCCACCGGCAAGGGCGATCAGCAGGCCGGCCGCGAGCGGCAGGACCGGGGCCTGATCGGTGCTGGGGAGGGTGTCCGTCGCGGGGGACTTCTCGAAGTTGTAGATGTGGAGCATCACGCTGTTGTCCGAGTCGCCGGCGAGGTCAAGGGTGACCGTCGAGGACGCGGCATCGAAGTCGGCGCCGGACGCGGCGTCGTCGCCCGAGGGCTGGAGGGCCTTGGGGGTCAGCGTCAGGGTGCCGAACTTCCAGCCGTTCGGGGGGCTGGTCTCGACGACGGTGACATCACCGACCGCAAGGTCGCTGAACATGTAATGCGAGGTGTCGAGGCAGACGTCGGCCGTCTTGTTGCCGTCGCCATTGGCATCGCGGTCAATATCGGTCTCGCACAGCTTCTGCGGGACGAACTCTGCGTCGGCAAGGGTCTGCTCGAAGCCACCCGAATCGGTGACCGTGAAGTCGAAGTCGACCGGATCGTTCTTGACGCCGTCGGTCTGCGCATCGCCATCGTCGGTGAGGACGATGGTCGGGCAGGCCAGGACCGTCAGGGCCAGGGCGGTGACCTCGTCACCATTGGCCTTGGCGACGATGGCGTCGAAGTCCGCCTGATTCTTGATCGGCGCTTCTGTGCAGGCGTGCTTCATGATCATGAGCTTGCCCGCGTCGCCGGTGTCGGCGAACGCAGGAATGGCGGAAACGAGCAGCAGGCCCGTTGCAGCCACGAGGGCGATGGATCGGCGCATGTGTTCTCTCCAAGTTTGGGGTATCGAGGGCTCGATCCGCCGAGTGGCGGGTTGATTGCGACCCTAAGGTAGATGCGCACGCAATCACGATGGGGATGACCGATTCACCTTGCAGCCGTATTCCATGTCGCGTCGCGCGCTCGGCATCACCTGAGTCCCGAGCAGTTGCCTGGTGGGCTGGGGCAGGACATTGCAATGTCATGTACCCGTCATCTGCAGCCGCGGGTCG
>JALYPW010000491.1 GCA_030856145.1 Chloroflexota bacterium
CCCCCGACTGCGTTCGTCGCGCATGCGTGCGTCAGCGCAAGGCGACCCCGAGGACCGGAGCGAGCGGACTCGGATGTCCGCGAGCGAGGACCGCAGGGGTCAACGCCGCGCTGGCGTGCGAAGGCGCGCCAGCCGGAAGTTCCGGCTATCCCTGTCGGCGCATGCCGGCCATGCCGAGTTGCTTGACTCCCTCGGGCTGGGCGGGCGCACCCGCGCTCGCCGCGGCATCGATCAGGGGTCGGACCTCGCGGGCGATCACGTTCACGACCTTCGACTCGCGCTGAAGGTCGCCATCGACGAGTAACAGGGCATGGCGCCGGACGACGCCCCGCAGGCGGGCCCACACATCCGGCCACATCGTGACGTTGACCATCCCGGTCTCGTCCTCGAGGGCCAGGAAGACCGTGCCCTTGGCCGTCATCGGATGCTGGCGGGTGACGACGAGGCCACCGATCCGGACCTTGCCCGGCTTCAGATCGTCGAGCGCGGCGTTCGTGACCGCGCCCAGTCGCTCCAACGCCGGCCGATACAGCTCGACGACCTGGCGCCGGGCATCGAGCCCGACGACGGCGTAGGCATCGCCGATCCGCTCCGATTCGGTCAGGCCCGGCAGGGTCGGCGCCTCGGTCGCCGGCAGACGGAGGGCCATCGGCCGTGAGGCGGCCTTCGTGAACGCGGCTCCCTTCGTCGAGCGGCCGGCGACCCGACCCCGGCTCGCGCCGGCCACCTCGCGGAGCTGCCAGAGGAGCTCGCGCCGCGGCCGCCCCAGCGAATCGAGGGCCCCGACCCGGATCATCCGCTCGAGCGTCTCCTCGGGCAGCCCCGTCCGCTCGACGACGTCGGCCAGGCTCTGATACGGCCCGCTGACCAGCTCGGCGTCGAGCAACGCCTCGTGCTCCTCGCCGATCCCCTTCACCAGCCCCAACCCGAGCCGGACGCCCCAGCCGACCGCGCTCTCGGCTGCCCATCGGCCGCGCGCCTCGTTCGTCGGGACCACGCAGCCGCTCGATCGGACCGGGACCGGTCGGCGCTCGATGCCCGCGTCCCCGGGGAGTGCCTCGCCCCCGTCATCGTCACGACTGCCCTCCACCCACCCTGAACGTCCAGCACCCAGGGCCCACCCAGGCCGGCCCACCCACTCGGTCGTCGTCTTGTAGCTCGATCGGTTGACGTCCACCGGCAGGACCGCGACGCCGTGGCGCTTCGCGTCGTTGACGAGGACCTCGACCGGGTAGAAGCCCATCGGCTGGGCATTGATCAGCCCGACGAGGAACTGGGCCGGGTAGAACAGCTTCAGGAACGACGATTCATAGGCCGTCCGGGCAAACGCCGCCGCATGCGACTTCGCGAACCCGAACGACGCGAACGCCGCGACCTGCCGGAAGAGCTCCTCGGCGACCTCCTCGGTCATCCCCGGCTGGCGCATGCAGCCGTCGTGGAACTGGGCGTGGAGCTTCTCCATCTCGCGGCTCGAGCGCCACGTGCCCATCGCCCGCCGGAAACCGTCGGACTCGGCCGGCGAGAACCCGGCGACCTCGATCGCGATCCGCATCACCTGCTCCTGGTAGAGGATCACGCCCATCGAGTCGCGCAGGACCGGCTCGAGGCTGGGATGGAGATACGTCACGGGCTCCAACCCCTGCTTCCGGCGCAAGAACGGATGCACGGCGTTGCCCTGGATCGGGCCCGGCCGGATGATCGCGACCTCGACCACGAGATCGTTGAGGCTGGCCGGGCGCGACTTCGGCAGGGTCTGCATCTGGGCCCGGCTCTCGACCTGGAAGACCCCGACGGTGTCGGCCGCCTGGAGCATCGTGAAGACCTCGGGGACCTCCTCGGGCAGCCGGTCGAGGTCGAGGCAGACGGCGCAGTCGTGCTCGATCAGCTGGAGCGTCTCGTCGATCGCGGCCAGCATTCCGAGCCCGAGCAGGTCGAGCTTGATCAGCTTGAGGGTCTCGACGTCGCGCTTGTCGAACTGGACGACCACCCGGTCGGCCATCGTCGCTCGCTCGAGCGGGGCGATGTCGATGAGCGGGGCGGCCGTGACGAGCATCCCGCCCGAATGGATGCCGAGGTGGCGCGGGAACCCGTCGATCCGGGCGCAGAACTCGAGCCAGCGCTCCCAGTCGGAAAGGTCCGTCGTGGAGCCGCCGCGGGCCTGCGGTGGCGGATCGGGTTCGACGCGGGCCACCTTCGACTGGTCGGCGGAGCCCGCCCGGCCGAGCGCGGCGGTCCGCGGCGCCGGCGGATCCCAATGAGTCGGCCGGCCGAGCCGGTCCGTAGCCCGTGGCGGCGGCTCCACCTGGCCACTCTCCGGATCGACCAGCCGGCCATCGATCAGCCCCGGTGCGATGCGCCGCTCCACGTCCCTCTGCCCGTCGCTGGTCGGGATATTCCAAGAAGGGTTATCTGACGGCGATTCGGGCGTTCGAGAGGCGATTCCAGGCGGATCGACCGCAGTTGCGCCCTCTGAACTCTGGTATGTACCCCGATTCTCGGCCGAGCGGGCGGGTCCGCCGAGGGGAATGGCTCCGGATAATCCTTCTTGGAATACTTGGGTTGGTGACGCGCTCAACCGAGCTCGATCCGTGTCATAGCCCGTCCCCCGCCCGGCCCGCAGCCAGGCGACGCTCGCCGGCGTGTCGCCGGGCCCGCCCTCGTCGTCACCGTGGCGAGCGGGCCGGATCGCGGTCCGCGGCGCGAGCGCGTCGGGAAGCAACCTCGATCGGTCTCGAATACCAACCCCGGGAGTGGTACGTGCGTCGATCGACGGCTCGGCAGCTCGCCCCACGCTCGAGCGGGCCGTCTCGGAAGCACCGGCCGGCTCGATTCCAGCGATTTCTGGCCGTACCACCGCCCCGGTTGGTATCGGCGAACGGTCGTCGGCCGCGCCCGCCGCTGCTCCGGTGGCGGCTTCGGCGGCTCCGGCGGCTCCCGCAGCTCC
>JALYPW010000493.1 GCA_030856145.1 Chloroflexota bacterium
CCGGCACCTCGCGGGCGACCGCCCGGGCAAGGTCGGTGGCGATTCGCATGCCGGTCCCGCCGGGGTGCGGGCCGCCGGCCGCGTCGAGGAGGAGCCGCTCCGCCCCGGCATCGCGGTAGCTGAGCGCCCGCCCGACGACCGACACCGGATCGTCGTCGGAGGCGACCCGGAGCGCCTTCCAGACCGGCCGGCCCGCAGCGGCGACGTCGTCAACCGGCTCATCTCCGGAGAACTGGAGCGCGTCGGGGTCGAGAGCAGCGACGATCTCGGCGATCCGCGCGCGGCCCGCGTCGGCGGTGATCGCGACGATCCGCGGCACGGTCGTGACGAGCGAGCGGGCGACCCGGGCGAGGGCGACAGCTTCCTCCAGCTCGAGGGCGCGCGGCGTACCGGGCACGAGGTTCAGGCCGATCGCGTCGGCACCCGAGCGAACCGCCGCCAACACGCCCTCCGCGTCCGTGATGCCGCAGACCTTGACGATCGCCACCGCCGACGCGCGGTTTGACGGATCGCTTGGGAGGCGGCCGGCGTTGACGAAGGTCCGGGCGGCGGCCTCGGGATCGGCCGAGCGCACGAGCGCCTCACCAACGAGGGCGGCATCGAAGCCGACGGCGCGCCAGGCGGCGACGGTGGCCGGGTCGCGGACCCCGGACTCGGCGACGACGAGGCGGTCATCCGGCACGAGCGCCCGGAGCCGGAAGGCGCGCTCGGTGTCGACGGCCAGCGTCCGCAGGTCGCGATTGTTGATGCCGATCAGGCGAGCGTTCGTCTTGAGCGCCCGCTCGAGCTCCTTTTCGTCGTGGACCTCGACAAGCGGCTCGAGCCCGATCTCGAGCGCCCGGTCCACCAGCGACGTCAATTGCTTCCCCGTGTGGAGGACCGCGAGCAGGAGGACGAGGTCCGCACCGGCCGCCCGGAGGTGGGGCAGCTGGATGGCCTCGACGACGAACTCCTTGGCGAGGACCGGGATCGCGACGGCGGCGCGGACGGCCCGCAGGTCGTCGACGGAGCCGCCGAACCAGTGCGGCTCGCACAGGACCGAGATCGCGGTCGCCCCGCCGGCCTCGTAGGCGCGTGCCCGAGCGACGATGTCCTCGTCGGCGCCGGTGATCGCCCCGGCCGACGGTGACGAGCGCTTGATCTCGGCAATGAGGTGGAGTCCTGGTGCAGCGAGCCGGTCGAGGATCGGGCGGGGTGGCGGCGTCGCCTCGGCGATCGCGAGGTGCTCGTCGAGGGTGAGCCGACCCATCTCCTCGCGGATGTCGGCCCGGCGGCGCTCTGCGATTTCGTGAACGACGTTGCGCTTGCCGTTGGTTGCGGTCGCGGACCTGTCGGCGAGGGTCATGCCGGCGCCGCCTGTTCGGCGGCTTGGGCGGGTCGGGCGGCCTCGGCGGCGCGTCGCTCGGCGCGGAGGTTGGCAAGCAGCTCGGTGGTCAGGCCGGCGTCGATCGTCAGCGCGGCCCGGTCGATCCCGGCCGCGAGATCGTCGACGACGCCGGCGACGACGAGTGCAGCTCCGGCGTTCAGCAGGACGACGTCGCGCCGGGCTCCGGGCTCGCCGCGCATCACCGATTCGACGATCCGGGCGTTGTCCGCCGGCGACCCGCCGGCCAGCTTCGCGTTCGAGGCCTTCGTCAGCCCGAGCGCGACCGCGTCGACCGAGCGGACCGTGACGCCTTCGGGTGTGATGTCGTGGATCGTGCCCGTCCCGTCGAGCGGCAGCTCATCAATCCCGTCCCCGCCGACAACGAACGCTCGGTCAACCCCGAGCCGATGCAGGACGGCGGCCAGGCGTGGAGCGGCGACCGGATCGGCGACCCCGACCAGCTGGCGACGGGCACCGGCCGGGTTCGTCAGCGGGCCGAGCAGGTTGAACGCGGTCCGAACACCGATCTCGCGGCGGGTCGGGCCGGCGTGCTTCATCGCCGGGTGGAAGCCCGGCGCGAACAAGAACGCGAAGCCCGTGTCGCGCAGTGCCGCACCCGCCGAGGCCGCATCGTGGTCGATCCGAACGCCCAGCGCGTCGAGGACGTCGGCCGAGCCCGATCGCGAGGTCACCGCTCGGTTGCCGTGCTTGGCGACCGGCACGCCGGCGGCGGCGACCACGAGCGCCGCCGTCGTCGAGATGTTGAACGTCCCGCTGCCGTCGCCGCCGGTGCCGCACGTGTCGACCGCGCCATCGGGCGCATCGACCCGGATCACCCGCTCGCGCATCGCCGCCGCGAATCCGGCCAGCTCGTCGACGGTCTCGCCGCGCATCCGGAGGGCAACGAGAAGGGCCGCCAGCAACGCCGGCGACGCCTCGCCATCCATCACCGAGCCCATCGCGTCGCGGGCCTCGTCGACGGTCAGGGTCCGGCCATCGACGACCGTGCCGAGGGCGAGGCGGACCTGGTCGCTCATCGGCTCGGGCCGGCGAGCGCCGCGGCGCCTTCCGCGATGCCCGCGGTCGCGAACGAACCGGTCGCATCGTCGAGGAGCGACGCTTCCCCTTCGCCGGCCTGGCGCAGGAAATTGGCGAGAAGGTGCGGGCCCTCCGGCGTGAGCACGGATTCCGGGTGGAACTGGACGCCCTCGAGTGGCAGCGCGACGTGGCGGATGCCCATGATCACCCGATCGACCTCGCTCATCGCGGTGATCCGGAGCTCGGGCGGGAGAGTCGCACCGTCGACCGCGAGTGAGTGGTAGCGGGCGGCCTGGAACGCGGGCGGCATCCCGGCGAGGAGGCCCGCCCCGTCGTGGGTGACCTCCGACGCCTCGCCGTGGACGAGGGTCGGGGCGCGGACGATCGATGCGCCGAACGCCGCCGCCATCGACTGCATCCCGAGACACACCCCGAGGAGCGGAATTGCGCGGTCGCGGGCGACCTCGATCGTGGCCACCGAGACGCCGGCCGACGTGGGATCGCCGGGGCCGGGTGAGACGACGATTCCGCGAAGCGCCGCGGCCGGGTCGTCGGCGAGGGCCTCGATCCCGGCCCGGTCGATTGCGTCGTTGCGGAAGACCCGGACTTCGGCGCCGGCGGCCTGGAGTGCCTGCACGAGGTTGAACGTGAAGCTGTCGTAGTTGTCGATGACGAGGATCATCGCGGCGATCCGACCGGCGGCTCGCTCGGCTCGGCCGGCTCGCCGGGCCCGGCGGCGCGCGAGCCCGAGACGACCGACCCGGCGCTGGTGCCCGATCGCGAGCGCGGCGCATCGGCCGGCGCGGCGGCCAGCTCGATCGCCCGCCGGAGGGCCGCCGCCTTGTGCTCCGTCTCCTCGAACTCCTTCTCGGGCACCGACGCCGCGACGATCCCGGCACCCGTGTGGATATGGGCCTGACCCTCGCGCAGGACCGCGCTCCGGATCGTGATCGCCGTGTCGAGGTTGCCGTCATAGCCGAGGTAGCCGACCGCTCCGCCGTACAGCCCGCGCCGCTCGCCCTCGGCCGCCGCGATCAGCTGCATCGCCCGGACCTTGGGCGCGCCACTCAGCGTCCCGGCCGGGAAGACCGAGCGGAGCGCGTCGAGCGCGTCGAGTTCCGGCTTCAGGCGGCCCTCGACGTGCGAGACGAGATGGAGGACGTGACTGTACTTCTCGACCTCCATGTACTTGCTGACGGTGACGGTCCCCGGCCGCGAGACCCGCCCGAGATCGTTCCGTCCGAGGTCAACAAGCATGATGTGCTCGGCTCGCTCCTTGGGGTCGCGCTGGAGCTGCTCGGCGAGGATCTGGTCCTCGCGCTCGTCGGCGCCGCGCGGCCGGGTGCCGGCGATCGGGTGGGTCGTGAGCTTGTCGCCCTCGACCTGGAGGAGGAGCTCCGGGCTGGCCCCGACGACCTCGAACGTCGGCGTCCGGACGAAGAACAGGTACGGGCTGGGGTTGACCCGACGCAGGGCGCGGTAGAGCGCGATTCCGTCGAGCGGCTTGCCCGTGGCCGGATCGAGCGGCAGGTCGAACGATTGGCGACGGGCAAGGACGACCTGGATCGCCTCGCCGGCGGCGATCGCGTCCTTGGCGACCTCGACCGCGCGGATGTACTCGTCGCGCCCGAGCGACATCCGGATGTCGGCCTCGCGGAGACCCGCCGAAGCGGGCGACGCTGCGGCCGGGCCGGCCATCTCCGTCGCGCTCGGTCGGGCGGTCTTCTCGAGCGCCTCGAAGATCGCCTGCTCCGCGATTCGGTAGCGACCCTCGAGATCCGGCGTCTCGGTGTGGAGCGACGCGATCGCGCTGAGTGTATGGGTCAGGTGGTCGAAGACCAGGACGAGGTCGGTCTCGATGAAGGCCGCCGTCGGGACCCCGACGGGGTCGCGATCCGGGAGCGGGACGGTCGGTTCGAAGGCGTTGACCGCGTCGTAGGCGAGCGCTCCGACGGCGCCACCGGTGAAGCGCGGCATGCCCTCGGTCGGGAGGACGCGCCGGCGCGGGACGAAGCGGCGGATTGCATCGAGCGGGTCGGGTGCCTCGGCGACATCGACCGGGAGGTCCGGCGTGTACGACTCGACCGTGACCGGACGGGTCTGAGTCCGGGCGGTCCCGTCGCGGACCTCGAGGAGCCGGCGCGGTCCGACGCCCAGGAACGAGTAGCGGCCAAGACGTTCGCCGCCCTCGACGGACTCGAGCAGGTAGGCCGGGGTCGCGCCGTCGTCGAGCCGCAGGAACGCCCCGATCGGGGTCTCGAGGTCAGCCGGCCGGGTGGCGCGCAGGAGCAGCGTGTCGGCGTTGCCGGCCAGGCGCTTCGCCTCGGTCAGGCTGAGCGGATCGGTGGTGCTCATCGTGGTGTGGCCTCCGGGGCTCGTCGCGCCCGAGAATCAAGAAACGACCAATCGTCCCGGGACGAAAGGTCGAGCCTTCCGCGGTGCCACCCTCATTCGGCGAAGCCGCACTTCGTGACCGACGGGCGGTCCGTCCGCTTGCGCGGCGGGGCCGATCGGCGCTGCCCTGTATCGCTGGCGCTCTGCGCCGGAGCCTACTGGGTTCGCTCCGCGTGGCCGCGTCGCTCGCCGTTCGGTCCGGAGGCTCCCGGGTCCATTCCTCGCCGTCGTCGCTCCGGTTTCCACCAGCCACCGGATCTCTCTGCCGACGCGCGACGGGTACTCGTCCCGTTCACAGCCCGCTCTTCATGATGTCGGCCCGGAGGATAGGCGGGTTCGCGGCGCAGCGTCAAGCCAGTGCCCGTTGCTCGAAGCCCGAGCATGCGCGAACCGGCAGCGGCGGGTAGCGCGGGAAGCGCGGATCGGTCCGGGACCGTTCGCACAGGACGAAGCGCGAGCCGCGGCCGCTCACGACGAGCCGAGCGTGGACACAGGCGGCGCACAGCCCGGCCGAGTCCGGGACCGCCGCTGCCCGGGAAGAGTTGGCCTCGTCCGTCACCAGCGCCAGCCGGGCAGGCTCTCCAGCTCGTCTGCCTGCTCCGGGTCGAGCGTTCCGGCCTGATGACGGCCGCGATAGGTTCTCTCCCAGACACCGAGCGGAAAGCCGTCACCCGCGGTTGCCGCCTGCGGGAAGGGCAAGGCGGCCACGCCGGCGCCGAGCGCCTCCCGGGCGAACCACATCCCCGCGTCGAAGAACCCGTCGATCGCCCGCCACTGGCCGTCCTCGACCTGTTCGAGGGTCTCGCGGTCGACGAAGCACCACGACCACGCCTGGCTCTCCTCGAGGGTCCGCATGATCGGATGGGCGGTCTCGTGGAAGTGGGCCGTGGCGTGCTTGTTCGGGCTCGTGTCGCAGCAGGCCGTGTTGCCGCAGGTCCGGCACTGGCGGAGATGGAGCCACTCCGAGCCGATCACGACACAGGCCGGACAGACGTCCTCGCCGGGGACGACATCGCGAATCTGATCGAGGTGGCTGCAGGTGGTGCGCATAGGCGGACCGTACACCGCGCGCTGTGTGGCCGCAGGCCTGGATTGGCGCCTCGTCACCGAACCTCGGTATGCTCCCGTCCGTGACCGACG
>JALYPW010000014.1 GCA_030856145.1 Chloroflexota bacterium
GACTTGCCGTTGACGGTCACGGTCCCGGCCGACGGCGAGGTCAGATCGCCCACGATCCGCAGGAGCGTCGACTTGCCGCAGCCCGACGGTCCGATCAGCGAGATGAACTCGCCGCGGGCGACATCGAGGTCGATCGCCTCGAGGGCCCTGGTGACGACCCGGCCGCCACGGCTGAACGTCTTGTCGACGCCGGACACCCGGACGACGGGCTCGACCGCGGCGGAATTGGGAACGGTCATCGGGCGGGGTCTCCTGGCACGGATCAGCCCTCCGCCGCGCCGGGGCGGCCGCGCAGCGCGACGACCTCCACGGCCCGGACGATCAGGTAGAACACGACGCCCAGCAGGCCGGAGGCGATGATTGCCGCCCACAGCTTCTCGGGCTCGGTGATGTAGTACTGGTTGTAGGTGATGATCACCCGGCCGAGCCCGTTGGCGATCCCGCCCGGACCCTCGCCGATGATCGCCCCGACGACGCTGGCGGTTGCCGCGATCTTCAGAGCGGTGAACAGGTACGGCAGCGAAGCGGGCAGGCGAAGCTTGCGGTAGACCTGCCACGGCGAGGCCGCGTACGACCGGGTCAGCTCCAGGGCCCGCGGGTCAAGCGAGCGCAGGCCGCGGATCATGGCGATCGTGACCGGGAAGAAGGTCAGGTATGAGGCGATCACGACGACCGAGGCGATGTTGCCGCCGAACGCGTACGTGATCATCGGGGCGAGAGCGATGATCGGGACGGTCTGGCTGGCCACGACGTATGGCACGAAGGCCCGCTCCATCAGCCGCGAGTGGACGAAGATCGTGGCCAGGACGAGACCGACCGCGGCCCCGACGACGAACCCGAGGGCGGCCTCGCGCCAGGTGAACAGGGCCGCGTCGAACAGGAACTGGGCGACGTTCCGGTCGGCGCCGCGCTGCCACGGCTCGAGGAACGTCAGGGCGATGTTCCAGACGTGAGGCAGGTTGAGGTCGTTGACGAAGGCCCAGCGGAACGGCGGGTTCCAGAGGATCGGCGAGCCGGGCTCGGCGAGGGGCGTCCGCCACGGGGTGCCGCCGAGGAACTTCAGGCCCTCCCAGACCACGAGGACAGCCACGAAGACGAGGACCGCCGTGAGTGCTCGTCGGCGTCGGCCGCCGGTCGCGCGCTCGGGAGCGGCCTCGGCCAGCCCGCCGCGGGTCGCGGTGACGGTCGTCATCGACTAGCCGGTCAGCGCCTGGTCGGCGATCGCCAGTGCCTCGTCGATGATCGCGAAGCCCTCGGCCAGCTGTTCCTCGGTGATGCACAGGGGCGGGTTCGTGTGGATCGAGTTGTTGGCGATCATCGCGTACAGGCCGTGCTCGCGGAAGAACGTGCCGATCGCCTTCATCTCGTCGCTCGTCCCGTTGAACGGCGTCAACGGCGTCCACGGGTCGCGGCTCCTGACGAGGTCGAGGATCCCGAACAGGCCGAGGTTGCGGTGTGCCCCCACGGATGGGTGGCGGGCGGCGAGGTCCTCGTGATGGCGGCGCATCACGCCGTCGAGGCGGGCGGCGTTCTCGATCAGGCCGTCCTCCTCGTAGACCGCGATGTTGGCGAGGGCGGCCGCGCACGAGATCGCGTGGCTCGAGTAGGTCAGGCCGCCGTAGTAGAAATTCGTGTCGAAGTGCTCGGCGATCTTGCGGCTCATCGCGACCGCGCCGAGCGGCAGGTACGAGGACGTGAGGCCCTTGGCCATCGTCAGCAGGTCCGGCACGGTGTCCCAGTGGTCGATCGCGAACCACTTCCCGGTTCGCCCGAAGCCGGCCATCACCTCGTCGGCGACCATCAGGATCCCGTGCCGGTCGCACAGCTCGCGGACGCCCTGGATGTAGCCGTCAGGCGGGATGAGGATGCCGTTCGTGCCGACGATCGTCTCGAGGAAGATCGCGGCGATGGTGTGGGCGCCCTCGTAGCGAATGACGTCCTCGAGGCCCTGAAGCGCCTCCGCCGCCGGCCGCGACTCCTTCTCGCCCCAGCGATGGGTGTCGGGATAGCGGACCACCCCGACAAGGGCGGGCTCGTTCGCCCAGCGACGGGGATCGCCGGTCAGGGTCATCGCCCCGAGGGTCGCGCCGTGGTAGGCACGGTAGCGGGCCAGGATCTTGTGCCGACCGGTGTACGCCCGGGCGAGCTTGATCGCGTTCTCGATCGCCTCGGCCCCGCCGAGGGTGAAGAACACCTTGTCGAGGTCGCCCGGCAGAATCTCGGCGAGCTTCTGCCCGAGCCGGGCGCGGGGCTCGGTGGCGAACGCCGGCTGGACGTACTGGAGCTTCGCCGCCTGGGCGCTGATTGCGTCGATCACCCGTCGATCGCCATGGCCGATGTTGACCGACATCAGCTGGCTGTTGAAGTCGAGGATGCGCTGGCCCTCGGGGGTGTAGAGGTAGACGCCCTCGGCCCGGTCGATCGCGATCGGGTCGATCGCGGCCTGGGCCGACCATGAGAAGAACGTGTGCTTGCGGGAGAGCCGGACGATCTCCTCGCTGCTCATCGTCCGGGTCGCGATCTCGCTGGACATCGATCCCTCTCCCTGCTCCTGCGACCGCCACTGGGCCGGCTTCGTTCCGCGTCGTTCGATTACAGCACACCGCGACGATCGAGCGGGCGATCCGACGCATCCCGTAGACCGCGCCCCGACCATCACCGAACGATTGCTGTTGTTACAGAACTGCAACATCCAGCGTCTTCGGGTAAGGTTCGGAGACCGACGACCCCAAAGGTCAACTTCGAGGGATCCACAACCAAAGAGCCACCCGCACGGCAGCGGACGCCGCCCCAGATTGGCGTCCGACGTGTCGGTCGTGGATCGCCCGGTCCCTTGATCGGTGGTCTCCGTCCTCCCCCTGTCCCTCCTTCCGTGCGCCCGTGGCTTGTCACTTCGCCGTCGCGCCCCAACGCGACGTGCTGGTAGGAAGGAACTGCATTGCATTCGCCGTCCCTGGGCGCACGAGCGTTCATCCCGGCTCTCCTCGCCGGCGTCGTCCTCATCGGACTCGCCCCCGTCACTCCCGCCGCTGCGGCCACGCCGACCACGGAGGCCCAGCAGATCATCCAGATCGCCAAGGCCCAGGTCGGGGACCCGTGGGTCTACGGCGCGAACGGCCCGTCCGCCTTCGATTGCTCCGGCCTCGTGATCTACGCCTTCAAGGCCGCCGGAGACGGCGCGGCGATCGGCAATGGCAACTACCGCTCGGCCCGGGCGCTGTACGACTGGTTCCGCAACCGCGGCCTGGCCAGCCGGACCAATCCCAAGCCCGGTGACCTTGTCGTGTGGGGCAGCGGCTCGCACATCGGCATCTACATCGGCAGCGGAATGGCCGTCAGCACCCTGACCAGCGGGGTCCGTGTCCACTCCGTCACGGCCGTTACGGCCAGCTTCACCGCCTACCTCCACACGGGGATGTCGACGAAGCTGATCAGCGGTGCGACGCTTGCGGCCGTGGCCGTGGCCGCGGCCCCGGTCATCACCGCCACGCGGGTTGTGATCGATGGCACCAACCTCCGGACGGGCCACAGCACTGACGCGGCGCGCCTCGCGCTGCTGCCGGTTGGTCGGACCGTCGGCGTGATCCGGACCTGG
>JALYPW010000017.1 GCA_030856145.1 Chloroflexota bacterium
ACACGAACATCCTCGACATCCAGAGCCAGGTGACATTCGGCCTGCTGACCCGGAACATCCATCGCTGGGCCGCCCACCTGATGGTCTTCTTCGTGTTCCTGCACATGATGCGGGTCTTCTACCACGGGGCCTACAAGCCGCCCCGCGAGTTCAACTGGGTCGTCGGGGTCGTCCTGCTCTTCCTGACGATCATGCTGTCGTTCACCGGCTACCTGCTGCCGTGGGATCAGATCGCCTACTGGGCGATCACGATCGGCACGAACATGGGCGGCTACGCGCCGCTCCTGAACGTCCCGGTCAACCGCCTCCTGCTCGGCGGACTCGAGGTCGGCCAGAACACGCTGCTCCGCTTCTACGTGCTCCACATCATGGTCTTCCCGCTCGCGGCAGCGATCTTCCTTGCGGTCCACTTCTGGCGGATCCGCAAGGACGGCGGGATCAGCGGGCCGCTGTGATGGAAGCCCGGTTCGAATATGCACCGCTCATCGACGTCCGAGGAGGAGTTCCGCGACTCCATCGGCCCGAGGTGGAGCCAGCGGGCCCCTCTGAGCCATGACCGACACGAAGCAGCCCACGGAACGGCGCGTCGTTCTGCCCGTCGATCCCACCAGGCGGACGGAGATCGACAAGCAGCGCGTGCCGATGTCGGCCCGGCCGTACCGATTGCTCGCGCTGGTCAAGCAGGATGCCGTGGTCCGGGTCCAGAAGGAACCCGACGACACGGTCATGACCTGGCCACACCTCCTCTCGATCGAGTTCTTCGCGGCCGGAATGATGAGCATCTTCCTGCTCCTGATGGGCCTCTTCATCAATGCTCCCCTCGAGGAGCTCGCGAACAGCAACGTGACCCCGGCCGTGGCCAAGGCGCCGTGGTACTTCCTCGGCCTCCAGGAGCTGCTCGCCTACTTCCACCCGACGGTGGCCGGCGTCCTCACGCCCCTGCTGGTCCTCGTCGGCGCCGCGCTGATCCCCTTCGTCGATCGCGGCAACCTGACCGCAACTCGACCATCGGAGCGCAAGACCGCGGTGATCCTGTTCACGATGTTCTGCGCCCTCGGCCTGATCCTCACCTTCGTCGGGATCTTCTTCCGGGGCCCTGGCTACAGCTTCGTGATCCCGTACCTGCCCTTCTTCGAGAACACCTCGCCTGGCCTCCACTTCTCCCTCTGACCTGACGAGAGATAGATGACCTCGATGAGCGACCGTTCATGAGCAATTACCACGTCGAGCCAGCCGACCGGCCGAAGGCTCTCGCGCCCGAGGCGATCAAGTCGCTCCGCCGTTCCCAGGTCAAGGGCATCTCGCGCCGCCAGCTCCTGCGCTACTCGATCGGCGGCGGCGTTGGGCTGTGGCTGCTGGAGGTCACAGCCGGCACGATCGGCTTCATCTGGCCGAATCTCAGCGGTGGCTTCGGGAGCAAGGTCCGGATCGGGACGCTCGAGGAGATCAAGCTCGCCAACAGCAGCCTGCCGATCGCCGACGGCTTCCCCGCCTACGTTCCGGATGCCCGGGCATTCGTCATCCTCGTTGATCCGTCCCGCCAGCAGTTCGTACCCGGCGCGGACACGACGGGCGACGGCACGGCGTTGAACGTCCGCGGCCTCTACCAGCGCTGTCCGCACCTCGGCTGCAAACCGAATCCATGCCTCAAGAACTTCTGGTTGGAGTGTCCCTGCCACGGTTCGCGCTACGACCGGCTCGGGATCAAGGCCGAGGGCGCCCAGTACGGACCGGCCGCGCGCGGGATGGACCGCTTCTCGGCCGAGGTCGACAGTGCCGGCGTCCTGACACTCGACACGGGCAAGATCACGCTCGGTCCGCTGCCGGTCGCCGTCGGCCAGCCCGGGATCATTCCGCCGCGCACGCCAACGGGCTGCATCTGATGACCGACCAGACACCGTCGACGCCGGCGCCCGTGCCGGACGGGACCGACCCGCCTGCCGCCGAGGATCGCCTGCCGGCCACGGTGCCGCAGCAGAGCCTCAGCGCCGATCGGTTCAGCGCGACCCCCTCGGTCAAGGCGATCGCCGGCCTCACCCCGCAGCGCTCGGCCGGCATCGTCCGCCAATCCGCGGCGGCTCGCTGGGTCGGCTTCCTGACCGTGATCTTCGTCAGCCTGTTCATCGTCGGCTACTGGTTCTACGAGCTTGGTGCGCCGGCCGGGATCTCGACCGCCCGGCTCCAGAGCGAGATCGAGCGCCAGCAGGTCGTCGACGTTCAGCGCGGCTACAACCTGTACGAAGCGAACTGCGCCCGCTGCCACGGCCCGAACGGGCTCGGCCCGAACGAGCCCGATGCCGCGGCCAAGGCCACGGCCGGCCAGGGCTACATCGGTCCCGAGTTGAACTCCCAGGAGAAGCTCTTCGCCCACCTGAGCGAGGCGTACCTCGAGAACGTCCTGCTCGTCGGCGGCCGCTACGTCTGCGGCAACCCGAAGTCGGCGATGCCGGTCTGGTCGGACGAGGCCAACCCGCCGGGTCCGCTGAACTACCGCCAGATCGAGGAGCTGATCCTCTTCCTGCGGGCGACGAACGACACGGAGTACGAGGTCCGCGATCCCGAGACCAACGAGCCCGTGATCGATCCGGCCACGGGCGAACCGAAGACCTTCACGCCCTGGCGTGACAAGGACTACAAGCCGGCCCCCGGCGCGACCCCCTATCCCGATTGCTATCTGAACGCGTTGACCGGGGCCGGCGGATCCGCCGCACCGGGCGCCTCGATCGACCCGAGCGCCCCGATCGTGACCGTCACCGCCAAGGACGGCGCCGCGACCAGCGGCTTCGAGCCGACGACCCTCGAGGCGAAGGCCGACACCGCGTTCACGCTCGTCTTCGACAACCAGGACGTGACGACCAGCCCGCACAACGTCGTGATCAACGATCCGTCCAACGCTCCCGTGGCGATGGGCGACACGGCATTCTTCAACGGGCCGCTGAAGAAGTCGTACGCGGTGCCCGCGCTCAAAGCCGGGTCGTACGGCTTTGTCTGCTCGGTCCACCCGACGACGATGACCGGCACGCTCGAGGTCAAGTAGGACGACGATGGCGCAGCAGGCCCTGCACCCGGGAACGACTCAGACGCGCGGACGGGCGTTCTTCGGCCTGCTCGACGCGAACGGCTGGGGTTGGGCATCGCTGAAGGCGACGTTCTGGTTCGTCCTGCTGATCTTCATGCTCGGCTACGTCCCGGATCGGGCCTACTACTTCACCGTCAACAAGACGATGGACCTCGGGATCCTCGCCTGGAGCCCCGTCAACTTCTGTCCGGCGAACAACCAGACCCTGCCGTGCCCGGCCCCGGCCGGGGCTGTCGTGCCGTGGGCTCCCTCACCGACGGAGATCTCGCTGCCGGCGCCCCGTACGGACGGGGCGGTCGTCCAGTCCGGAACCTCGATCCTGTATGTCGGAGGGTCCGACGGGACGACCGCGACCGACACGACGTTCGTTGCCAAGGCATCGGGCACGGGCAACTTCGACAAGTGGACCGAGGGTCCGAAGCTGCCCGCACCGCGGACGAATCTGTCGGTCCTCTACTCGGGCGGCAAGATCTACGCGGTCGGCGGCAGCGATGCGGCGGGCAAGCCCACGACGACCGTCTATGTCCTGACCCCGGACGCCGCGACCGGGTCTCTCGGCGAGTGGCAGACGACGGAGCAGGCCAAGGTGGACCTCGCCCTGCCCGAGGCCCGCTCCGGGGCGGCGATCGTGGCCGCGTCCGACGGGATCCTCCTGGTCGGCGGGACGAATGGCGCCGCGCCCGTGGACACGGTCCTGAAGACGACGTTCGATCTCAAGGGCGTGCCGAGCAAGTGGGAGGCCCAGACCGGCACCCTGTTCACGCCGGTGACGGACGCTTCGGCGGCCATGGTCGGCAGCTATCTGTGGGTGTACGGCGGAACCGCCGCCGACGGCAAGGCGATCGCAACGGTCCAGCGCGGCGAGTTCGGCGCGACGACCGCCGATGCGACGAAGCTCGTCCGGTTCGGGGTCCGGGGCGGAGCCACCGACCTGCCGGCCGCCCGCACGAATCTCGCCGGCTTCACGGCCAACGGGGCGCTCTACGCGATCGGCGGATCCGACGGCACGACTCCCCAGGGCACGCTCTATTGGGCGATCCCGAACGCGGTCGGCGACGTCGCGGAATGGAAGCATCTCGACGTCAGCGACCTGCCGGCCAGCGGCAACGCCGGCGGCGCACCGATGATCATCGGGCCCGACGCGGTCATCGTCGGCGGCACCACGACCGACGGGCCGATCGCGGCCAGTGTCCGGGCGAACATCGCGCCCGAGGCGCCGTTCTTCCAGGTCGGCCTGGTCGGGGCGACGGTCCCGGCCCTCAAGATCGATGGCGAGATCGGCCAGCAACTCGGCTACCTCAACGCGAACACGATCGGCATCGTGAACTTCGCCCTCTTCGTGATCATCGGCTGGGCGTTCGCCCACAAGGATCAGATCCGCGAGTGGCGCGACCGGCGCCGCCGCGAGAAGGACATCCGCAAGCGCGCCTGACGCCGGTGCCCCACCCCGCGGCCCGCGCCTGATCTCGCTCTCCCGCTCCCTCGCACTCCCGCTCCCTCGCGCGCGCTCCTCCCGCGCGCTCCTGCGCGCTGCTGATGTCCTGGCGGGATCAAATCTGAACGAACGAGCACGGGCCGTTTGCAGAACCCGCAGAATCGGGGCGATCGGGCGGTTGGACGACGCTCGTTCGTGACGGCTTGATCTCTGTCAAGCATCGGGTCGCGCCGCCGCGCCGCGCGGAGGCGCCGCGCGCGCCAGCGATCGGCGAGCCGGTCAGGCCGGGAGATCGCCCTCACCGGGGTCGGGCGGGCCCGTGCGGACCGGCAGTCCGGCCGCTTGCCAGCCGATCATCCCGCCGGTCACGTTCCGGACGTCCGTCCAGCCGGCCTGGAGCAGGTACATCGTCGCCGAGGTCGAGCGGCTGCCCGCCGCGCACAGCATCAGGAGTGGGCGGTCCTTCGGCAGTTCGGCGTGGCGGGCGACGAATTGCGAGATCGGCATCAGGACGACGCCGTCGATCCGGGCCTGGCCGAACTCGTCGGGCTCGCGGACGTCGACGATGAGCGGCCGCGTGGCCGGGTCGGTCGCGACGGATGTGTCCATGGCCGCGGCCGTCTCGCGGGGCAGGATCGACGGAACGGGCGGCTGCATCATCGCTGGGTCCTCGGCAGAGCGGGGGCCTCGATCGAGGCATCAGACGGGTGGGCGGCAAGGCGGGCGAGGCGCACGTCGATGGCCCCGATGAGCCCAACGAGGTCCAGGCCCGACGCCTCCGCGGGCGGCGTCCCGGCGGCCGCGGCGAGGTGCTCTCGAGCGCCCGCGAGGTTCTTCGCGATCCCCGCGGGGTTGCCGCGGACCCCGTGGACGAAGGCCGCCGCGAGCTTGATCAGGCCCTGGTGGAGGGCGCGCTCGGCGAGATCGTCGGTGCCCATCCAGGCGGGCTCGAGCAGCTCGTGAGTCTCGAAGAAGTCGCCGCGATCGTAGGCCTCGAGGGCCGATTCGAAGGCGCGCCGCCGATCGTCGGCGGGCATCGGTCGGTAGGCCTTGGCCCGACCGTTCTGGAGGATGGTGGCGCCGCTCACGTCAGGTCGGCGAGCGCCTGCCGGCCGGAGAAGCCGTCGCCGAGCTCGTGCCAGGTCTCAACGGCGCCCTCGCCCAAGCGCCAGCACAGCCAGATCTGACGGCCGCTGGCGAGCGCCGGGAAGTCGATCAGGCCGGTCTCGATCTCGCGCAGCGTGACGCCGAGCTCGTCGATTCGGGCGACGCCGGCCTGCATCCGGTCGATCACGCCCTGCATTCGCAGGCGCAGGATCCGGACCTCGGGGTCGGTCGCCGACGGGTCCGTCGCGCGATCGGTCGCCGGCACGCCCGATCCGGAGTCTCCGGCCTCATTCGTCTCGGCGGACTCGGCAGGCCGCGACGAACCGCCGACATTCGCCTCCGTCGGGGCCGTCGTCGGGGCGCCGGCCGGCGGACGGTGGAGGAGGACCTGGTCGCGCAGCCGGATGAGCTCGGCCCGTTCGTCGCGCAGCGATTCCAGGATCGTCCGCACCTCCGGCAGGGCGGCGTTCGCTTCGTCGAGATCGAAGAATCGGGTCACCGGCGGATTCTAGCCCGTCCCGGCCATCGCGCCCACCGCCGATCGGCACAGACACCGCGCTAGACTGCCCGAACCACCCCACAAGGAGCTCGGCATGCGGGTCGCACAGCGGATGAGCATGATCGGGACCGAGACCGCGTTCGAGGTCTCCGCCCGGGCCCGCGCCCTCGAGGCCGAGGGCCGCGACATCATCCATCTCCAGATCGGCGAGCCCGACTTCGACACGCCGGCCAATGTCCGCGAGGCGGCGAAGAAGGCCCTCGATGACGGCGCGACCCACTACGCACCGTATCCCGGCATCCCCGCCCTGCGTGAGGCGATCGCCGACGACGCCGCCGCCCGCAAGGGCTTCCCCGTCACCCCTGATCGGGTGTTCGTGACCGTCGGCGGCAAGGGCGTGATGCTCTACGCGATCCTCGG
>JALYPW010000040.1 GCA_030856145.1 Chloroflexota bacterium
GTCGGGCTCGAGCGAGGCCCGACGCGGCGCGTCCGCGTCCGGCTGCGGGGATCGTCCGAAATCGAACGCTACCGACAATCACCTCCACCTTTCTCCGATCGTCCGAAGTCGGAGTCCGAAATCGGTGACGCCGGACGTGGGCCTCAAGGCGCCGTCAGCCGAAGGCGCCGCGCTCACGCCGGCCGAGGGCCAGACATGCCTCGAACACCGCGACGGCACCGTGGCGTTCCGCCCGCGACGTATAGCCGGCGATCTCGGCCTCGACGTCGCGCATGAGCGCGTTCGCGATCTCGGCGGCCATCCGACCGGTCGACGTCAGCCCGATTTCGAAGCGTCGCCCGTCGACCGAGTTCCGGCGGCGTTCGATCCGGCCGTCGCGTTCGAGCCGATCGAGGATGCTCGACAGCGTCGAGCGGTGAAGGCCGGTTCGTGAGCGCAGGAGCCAGGATGGACACGCCGGCTCGCGGAGGAGCTGGGTCAGGACGAGGGCCTCGACCGCGTCCAGACCGTGGTCGCGCGTCGACAGCTCAAGTCGCCGGGTGATGCAGTAGCCGGCACCGTGGACGGCCGCGATGACCGCGGTGTCGCGCGTCGGGATCCGCTCGGACGGCCAGAAGTCGTCGTCGTCTGCCATCACGGCATCCTGATCCTCGCCGCTGCACTCGCAGTCATCTGCCGATTGCGGACTCCACTCTCTTGCCGAATTCGGACTCCGAGATCGGACGATCGGCGGGAAACGGAGGTCCTCGCCGACGACGTTCGATTTCGGACGATCGGCCGGGCCGGTCGGGTCGCGCCGGGCCGCGTCTGGCCGCGTCTGGCCGCACCGGGTGAATCGGGCCGGGCGCGCCACGGAATCACGAGGCCGGCCCCGAGGATGGGACCGGCCTCGCGCGGGAGAGTGGAGGCGATGAACCGGCGGCCGCGGGGCAACCGCCGGGGCGAGTGCTACTGGGTGACGTACCAGTCGGCGACGTTCCACGTCGGGCCGACCGACGACGGGTTGCCGGTGAAGTTCTGGACCTTCGGGTTCACGAGCCAGACCTCGTCCCGGTAGTAGAGCGGGACTTCGATCGTCTTCTCGATGTAGAGGGTCTGGAATTCGGCCATCGCGTCCTGGATGACCGCGAAGTCGACCGTCCCGCGGACGGTCTCGAGGGCCTTGTCGATCGCCGGGTCGGAGACCTTGGCGTCATTGGAGCCGTCGGGCTCGAACTGGCTGGAGTGATAGCTCGGCCGAACGCCGGTCGGGTTCACCGGGATGCGGACTGATACCCTTGCCGCGGGCCCTCCCGGGACGGGATCGGGCCCCTTCGGCGTGGCATGCGCGCCGCTACACGGGCGCTCGCGGGCGCCGGGAGCACGAGTGAAGATCGTCGTCGGCCTGGGCAATCCGGGCACCCAATACGAGAAGACCAGGCACAACATCGGCTGGATGGTCCTCGACCAGCTGGCCGATCGGGCGGGCTGGGCGGGAAAGGGCCGGACACGCGACGCGGCCTCGATCGCCATGGGCCGGTTCCGGGGCCTCGACCTCACGATCGTCAAGCCCCTGACCTTCATGAACGACTCGGGCCGGGCGGTCCGCAAGGTGCTGGCCCGCGAGCACGCCCCGCTCAACGAGCTGCTCGTCATCGCCGACGACTTCGCCCTGCCGTTCGGCAAGCTCCGGTTCCGCGAGAACGGCGGCGCCGGCGGTCACAACGGCCTGCGCTCGATCATCGACGAGCTCCAGACCGAGAAGTTCAGCCGGCTCCGGGTCGGGATCGGAGCGCCCGACCGTGGCTTCATCGACCACGTCCTCGCGCCGTTCCAGCCAGACGAGCGGCAGCGTCTTGACGGCCTGCTCGAGGCTGCCGCCGATGCGGTCGAGGAGTGGGCCCGCCACGGCACGAGCAAGGCGGCCAACCGGTTCAACATGTTCGAGCTTCGGCCGGCCGACGAGACGCGCCTGGCCGCACCCGGCGCGGTCGACGGGCCACCCGACGCGGCTGGCGTGCGTCGGACGAAGACCGGGTGGCGGAAGGTCCTCCGGCGCGAGGACCCCGAGTGACGGCCGGCCCGACGCTGCGCGGCAGGCGCGGTC
>JALYPW010000041.1 GCA_030856145.1 Chloroflexota bacterium
GGCACCCTGGACCTGCCGACGCACCCCGCGTCGGCCGCCGGGCCCGATCTGCGTCAGCTCGTCCTCGGCTCGGAGGGGCGCTTCGGGATCGTCACCGAGGCGACGGTCCGGGTCATGCCGAAGCCACGGACCGAGGCCGTCCCGTCGTGGTTCCTGCCGGATTGGCCGCGCGCCCTCGAGGCGGCTCGGGCGATCGCTCGGGCCGGCCTGCCCCTGTCGATGGTCCGGCTGTCCACGCCGCTCGAGACCGCGACGCTGCTCGCCCTTGCCGGCGAGAGCCGCGGGGTCCAGGCCCTGCGCGCCTATCTCGGCTTCCGGAAGATCGGCCCCGAGCCGTGCCTCCTCCTGGTCGCCGCGTCGGGCCCGGAGAAGCTCGTCGAGCTCGCGGTCCGCGAGGTTGGCTCGATCGTCCGGCGCCACGGCGGCACGGGCGTCGGCGGCTCGCTCGGCCGGCAGTGGCTCCGCAACCGCTTCCGGACGCCCGACCTGCGCGACGCGCTGTGGGATCTCGGCTATGCAATCGACACGCTCGAGACGGCGGTCGACTGGCGGCACATGCCCGATCTGGCGGCGGCGGTCGGGCGGGCGCTCCGCCATGGCCTCGAGGGCGACGGGACCGGCGAGCGCGTGCATGCGTTCAGCCACCTGTCACACGTCTACCCCAGCGGCTCGAGCCTATATGCCACGTACGTCTTCCGGCTCGCGGCCGATCCCGACGAGACCCTCGAACGCTGGCGCCGCCTCAAGACCGCGGCGAGCGACGCAATCGTGGCCCACGGCGGGACGATCAGCCACCAGCATGGCGTCGGGCGCGATCACCGGCCGTGGCTGGCGGCCGAGAAGGGCGAGCTCGGGCTGGCGGTGCTCGGCGACGTTGCCCGGCGGCTCGATCCGGACGGGCTCCTGAACCGCGGCGTGCTGCTCGGGGACGTCGACGGGGGCGGCGCGCCGTGACGGCCGATCAGGTCCTCGCCCTCGACGTCGGCACCCAGTCGGTCCGGGCCCTCGTGTTCGACCCGCGCGGGACGCTCGTCGCCCACAGCCGGATCCCGATCGAGCCGTACGTGTCGCCGCAGCCGGGCTGGGCGGAGCAGGACGCCGGCCTGTACTGGCGGGCCATCGGCCAGGCCTGCGCCGCGCTGTGGGCCGGTGGCGTGGCCCGGCGCGACGCGATCGCGGGCGTCGCCCTCACCACCCAGCGGGCCACGATCGTCGTGACCGACGAGGCCGGCAGCCCGCTCCGCCCGGCGATCGTGTGGCTCGACCAGCGCCGGGCCGAGGACGTGGCACCGATCGGCGGGGTCAACGGCCTCGCCTTCCGTGCTCTCGGGGTCCGCCGGACCGTGGCCGCGTTCCAGGCCGACTGCGAGGCGAACTGGCTGCGCGCCAATGAGCCGGCGATCTTCGGCCGGATCCGCCACTACCTCCTCCTGAGCGGTTACCTCAGCCATCACCTGACGGGGCGGTTCGTCGACTCGGTCGCCGCCCAGGTCGGCTATCTGCCGTTCGACTACAAGCGCCTTGCCTGGGCGAAGACCGGCGACTGGCGCTGGACGGCCGCCCCGATCGACCCCGCCTGGCTGCCCGAGCTGATTCCGCCCGGGGGCCGCCTCGGCGACCTGACGGCTGAAGCCGCGGCTGTCGTCGGGCTGCCAGCCGGCACGCCGGTCATCTCGGCCGCGGCCGACAAGGCCTGCGAGGTCCTCGGCTCGGGCGCGCTGGAGCCGCACATCGGGTCTCTGTCGTACGGCACGACCGCCACGATCAACACGACCCAGCAGCGGTACGTGGAGGCGATCCCGCTCGTCCCGCCGTACCCAGCCGCGGTTCCCGGCGCGTGGAGCCTCGAGGTCCAGGTCTACCGCGGCTACTGGCTGGTCGACTGGTTCAAGCGCCAGTTCGGGGCGGCCGAGGTCGCTCAGGCCGACTTTCTCGGGATCGCCGCGGAGGCGCTGTTCGACGACCTCGTCCGGGCGACGCCGCCGGGCTCGATGGGCCTGATGCTCCAACCGACGTGGACGCCGGGAGTTCGGGTGCCCGGGCCCGAGGCGAAGGGCGCGATGATCGGCTTCGGCGATGTCCACACCCGGGCCCACCTCTACCGGGCGATCCTCGAAGGCCTCGCGTACGCCCTGCGCGAGGGCGGCGAGCGCGCGGCGGACCGGGCGAAGGTGCCTCTCCGCGAGCTGCGCGTGTCGGGCGGCGGCGCCCAGTCTCCGGCCGCGGTCCAGCTGACCGCCGACATCTTCGGCCTGCCGACGGGCCGGCCCCATACCCACGAGACGTCGGGCCTCGGGGCCGCGATCGATGCGGCGGTCGGGCTCGGGTTGCATTCCTCGATCGACGTCGCGGTCACCGAGATGACCCGCCTGGCCGAGACGCTCGACCCCGACCCCGAGCGCCACCGTCTGTACGACCAGCTCTTTCGCCGCGTCTACACGCGCATGTACGGTCGCCTGAAACCGCTCTACGAGGAGATCATGGCGATCACCGGCTATCCGCCGCGCTGATCGACTCGCTCGTAGACGACCACCTGCCAGAAGATCGTCGAGCGCTCGAGTCGCGGCGTGAAGCCGGCAGCCCGGACGATCGCGTCGACGTCGGCGATGGGGTGGACCCAGATCCGGAACCGCTGCCGAAACAGGCGACTGAAGGCGTTCAAGGTGCCACTCGCCGCCCGGATCCACCACGTGCTGCGGGGGTAGACGAGTCCGTATCGGCGGCGAGCCACGGCGACCGACCGCCGGATGAGGGCGTCCATGTCCGGGTAGCAACAGACGACGCGGTCGAGGGCCACGAGGTCGCTGGGCTCGAGGTGCGGCGCGATCTCGACGAAGTCGCCGATCTCGTACCGGACGTCGACGCCGCGCCCGGAGGTCTCGGCCTCTTCGCGGGCGACAGCGACGTACGCCGGCGAGCCGTCGACATCGATCGCGGAAGCGGCTCCGGCCGCCAGCAGCCCGAGATGGACGGCGCCAACGCCGGCGCCGATGTCGAGCACAGTCAGCCCGGCGACGCCGCCCTCGGCCAGCCCGTCGATCAGCCAGGTCGTCGTCCGCGCCGGCCCATCCTTGCGATACGCCTTCTGGTCACGCCGGGCGAGGCGCTCACCGAACTCGTTCCCCACGGCGCACGCACAGCCCGATCCGCAGACCGGCGTCGGGCCGTCGATCCGGCCCGATTCGTCGCCGGTCGGCCGGCTCGCGGTCACGCTACGCGCGGACCTCCTGGCGCATGAACCGGACATACCCGATCGCGAAGAAGGCGATCGCGATCGCGGTCATCGTGACCATGTGCGGCCAGACGAGAAGCAGGCTCTGGTCGAACGACTGGAGCGACGGGATCCGCTCGGCCGCCTGCTGGTAGCCTCCGATCGTGGCCGGATTCGAGACCGCCGAGACCTGCGGGTTCAGGATCGCGAGCGACGCTTCGCGGTAGAGCGTGTCGGGCAGGAGACGGGTGATCGTCTGCTGGAGCGACAGGTTCCGGGCCTGCTCCTCGAGCGTGCCGCTGACCGGCGCCAGGACGCCGTTGATGACCTGGGTGATCAGGCCGCCGAAGAACGTCAGGAGCAACCAGGTCCCGAACGCGACCAGCGCGGACGTCGCCGCCCGCCGGATCACGACCGACAGGAGCAGCCCGAACGCGAGCCACAGCGCGACATACAGGAACGTGACGATCAGCCAGAACGTGATCCGCAGGATCTCCTCGGCGCTCGGGACGATGCCCAGGCGGATGATCCCGAACGCGGCGATCACGCCGACGATGCAGATCAGGACCAGCCCGATCACGGCCAGCCCAGCGGCGAACTTGCCGTTGATCACGTCATCGCGGTAGATCGGCTGGGACAGGAGGCGCGGCAGCGTGCCGCCCGAGCGCTCGCCGTTGACGGCGTCGAACGCGAACGCGAGGCCGAGCAGGGGGCCGACGATCGCGATGAACTCCCACGAGCTGGGCAGCTGCGTCCCGGTCGTGCCGGCGGCGGCTCCGGCGGCCTCGCCGACCCGTGGCGCGATCGTGAACAGGAACAGGAAGATCGACGATTGGCCGGTGACCTGCGAAGCGGCGTCGCGAATGGCGTCGGCGGCGAAGTACATCGGGATCAGGGCGGCGAGCCCGAGCAGAACGAGCAGGAC